>CBDTVJ010000062.1:0-13210 GCA_965363655.1 uncultured Halieaceae bacterium
TGCTCGCCCGTATCGACCGCCTGGAATCGCTGGACGAGATTCGCCAGCTACCCGCCAAGTACTCCCTGTCGCTGGATATGCGCGATATGGACGCACACGTGAACCTGTTTGCAGCGGATATACGCGTGAGTCGCGAGAAAACAGGTCGCGCTTTTCTGAAGCAGTGGCTGGACGATACGCTGCGCCTGCAATTCACCGGCACATCTCATCACATTGGCAATCACATCATCGAATTCGATGACCCCGACCACGCCCACGGTGTGGTGTACTCCAAAAATGAACATGAAACAGCCTGTGCCAACGGGCAGAGCGAGTGGGTCATCATGCAGATGATCTACTGGGATAACTATGAACGTATCGACGGGCGCTGGTATTTCCGCCGGCGTTTGCCCTGTTACTGGTATGCGACGGATATCAATAAGCCGCCGGTAGGAGACAACAAGATGCGCTGGCCTGACCGCGAGACCTACGAGGGTGCTTATCACGAGTTGTGGCCCAGCTGGGCAGAGTTCTGGAGTAAGCCTCCGGGAGACGAAGAGCCAGAGGTGGCGGCACCGGCACCCCTTGATCAATTTCTCAATACTATGCGGCGTGGTGCTCCCGAGCCGAAAATACGCGTGCGTTAGGAGGAAACTATGGATTTGTTTACACCGGTTAAATTCGGGGCGCTGGAATTACGTAATCGGGTTGTCATGGCGCCTATGACGCGCAGTCGCGCTGATACTGACGCACTGCCCACAGCTGTAATGGTTGATTACTACCGGCAGCGCGCCAGCGCGGGCCTGATCATCTCCGAGGGCATTGCGCCCAGTGCCGACGGCCTGGGCTATTGCCGCACGCCGGGTATATATAACCAGCAGCAGGTTGACGCCTGGCGCAGGGTCACCGATGCGGTACACGAGGAGGGTGGCCGCATGGTCGCCCAGATCATGCACGTGGGCAGGGTGGCCAACGCCCTCAACAAGCCGGCTGGCAGTGCAACTGTTGCGCCCTCGGCGATCAGGGCCAAGGGAGAAATGTATACGGACCAGCAGGGCATGCAGCCCTTTGATGAGCCCCGTGCGCTGGAAACCGCAGAGATAAAGGAGGTGATAGAGGATTATCGCTGCGCCACGGAAAATGCCTACGCAGCCGGGTTCGATGGTGTGGAACTGCATTGCACCAGTGGTTACCTGCCCGCCCAGTTCCTGTCCAGCGGCACCAACAAGCGCAGTGATAGCTACGGCGGTGGCCCCGCCAACAGGATGCGCTTTGTACTGGAAGTCCTGCAGGCCATGACCGGTGTGGATGGTGCGGGTCGTGTGGGTATGAGGATTTGCCCGGACAACCCCTTTAATGACTTGCAGGATGATGATCCGCAGCAAACTTTTGAATACCTGCTGGAGGAGGTGGAGACCCTGAATTTGGCGTACCTGCACGTGATCCGCTTGCCGCTGGGTCGCGTGGACAACATCGCATTGGGCCAGCGCTACTTTGGCGATAGCTTGATCGGCAACGAGAGCTATGGTTTTGAAGAGGCGCAGCAGGCTGTGGCCGGCGGTGAGCTCACCGCGGTGTCCTTCGGGCGTCATTTTATCGGCAACCCTGATCTCGTTGCACGCTGGCAGCGCGGAGTAGAGCTCTCCAGGTTTGATCTCGATACCCTGTATACACCGGGCGCTGAGGGCTATAGCAGTTACCCGCGTGCGGATAGCTGAACAATTCACTTATGAGGAAACCCTGTCATGCCTGTTACCCCGGTTGATCTGGCAAATACCAAGTTACTGATAACCGGCCCCACGGGGCAGGTGGCCCTGCCGGTGGTGGAGCACTTCGCAAAAATCGCCGATGTCTACGCCCTTGCCCGTTTTCGTAAAGAGGAAGATCGCCAGCGGATAGAAAGCCTGGGTGCGACAGTGCTGCAAGCGGACCTGGCTGATGCCGACAGCCTGGCGGTAATACCGGAGGATATTGATTACGTCCTGAACTTCGCGGTGGTGAAGACAGGGGATTTTGACTATGACCTCGCAGCAAATGGTGAAGGTGTGGGGAACCTGATGTTGCGCTGTCGCAAGGCGAAGGCCTTCGTACACTTTTCCTCCACCGCGGTCTATGAATATTGTGGTCTGGAGCCGCGCGCAGAAGACGCACCCTTGGGCGACAATCACCGCGTGATGTTTCCCACTTACAGTATTTCCAAGATCGCGGCGGAAACTGTCTGCCGATTTGTCGCCCACCAGAACAAAATTCCCACGACCATTGCCCGGCTCAGTGTCCCCTATGGTGACAATGGCGGCTGGATGTATTTCCATATGCTGATGATGCAGCAGAATATCCCCATTGATTTACACCCGGAAAAGCCCAACTACTACAATCCATTGCATGCCACGGACTACATAGAAAAAATTCCTTACTTGCTGGGCGCCGCTACTTCTGAAGTGACCACCATGAATTTTGGTGGTTCCCAGAAAGTCAGCATTGAGGAATGGTGCGCCTATATCAGCGAGCTGACCGGTTTCGAGGCGACCTTCCAGGATAACCCCAAAGCCTTCGGCAGTTTGTGTATCGACACAACCAGGATGCACGAACTGATCGGCGAGACCAGTGTGGATTGGCGTGATGGTATTCGCAGCCAGATTGCAAGCCTCGCACCGCAGTTGTTGCGTAAGGAGGCTTGAGCAGGGCCACTAAACGCCCTCTGTTTGCTCGACAGCGTGAGCGATTTAGCGCACAGCCTCACCACCGTCCACTGACAGCAATTGGCCTGTGATAAATGATGCGCGGTCGCTGGAAAGGAAGGTAACGGCCTCGGCAATCTCCGCGGGCTCGCCCAGCCTTTTCATTATCGCTCGCCTCTTGAGACGCTCTTCCATTTCTGGCTGTTCCTTAAAATATTTTTCCAACCCCGACGTGCGAATGACACCAGGTGAAACGGCGTTGATACGAATGCCCTGGTTGCCGTATTCAGTGGCCGAGCTCTTGCTAAGAATGTTGACGCCACCTTTTGCTGCCGCATAGGCCGTGTTGTAGGCCTGCCCCTTGAGAGAGGCGTTGGAGGATATATTGACGATCGCACCACCACCGTTTTCCAGCATCGCAGCGATCTCGTACTTCATGCACAGCCAGGTGTTGGTAAGGCACATCTCCAGGGTCTGCTCAAAAACCTCACGTTCAAATTCGTGGATGGGGCCCGAACCGCGGCTGAGCGCTGCACTGTTACAGGCTATATCGAGGCGACCATATGTGGCGACCGTCAACTCGACCATGGCTTTGACGGATTCTTCTTTGCTGACATCGCCGTGAGAAAAAGTGGCAGTGCCACCTGCTTCTTCAATCAGTTGCACCGTGTCCCTGCCGGTTTCCTCGTTGAAGTCGGCGACCACCACACTGGCCCCCTCCTGCGCGTAGGAAAGGGCGATAGCGCGGCCTATGCCTTGTCCCGCCCCAGTGACCAGGCCAATCTTTTCTTCCAGCAAGCCCATGCTATTTCTCCTTTCCCTGTATTGTCATTACGCGATGCTTTTTCATTGATTATGCAGGTTCTGCCGCTGCTGGCTTACGCAGAGCGCAAAGAACCATGGGTAGTACCAATATCGCCGCCATAAGGCCGGCCCACAAGCCCTTGAATATCGCGTAGTTCAATGGCGAAACTTCTTCCACCCCAACCAGGTAAAAGCCTAGAATGGTCAGCGGAGCGATGACTAGCATGCCGCTAAGGCCGAACATCAATGCGCTCTTGAAAGTCGCATGGGGAAATCGGTCGGCCAGAGCCTGCAGGCGAGAGCCAGTCCCTAGATTGATGGGGTGGAGTTTGCCCTTGTTGAGTTTACTGCGCTGTAGGGGGATCACGATAAGCGCCACAATCATTGGCAGTATAAATGCCGTCGCGATGATGTCCACGACAAAACTGTGCTCGCCACCCCAGGCCAGCGATGGGCCGCTGCGCAGCAGTAGCCAGGCAATTAGCCCGTTGAAAAAAGCGTTGGAAGTCCCCCCTACCAGGGCTTCGTGTTGCAGGTGTTGAATTCCGTCGGATGGCGTATTAGAAGACATGCTGTGGTTCACAGTATTAGAGGTGGGTGGATTGTCTTTATAATAATACGGCGATAACGTCAGGGTAGGGCTATAACCGCCAGAATCATAGGCATAATCAACCGCGATCGCTATGGCTAACAAATTTGGTTGCTACGGTGCAGGTTTTTGTCGTTGGTCAGGGCATAATGTAGACAGGCAGCCGATCAGAATTGGCAGAGGGGTTGGACGATGAAGGTTTTTGTTACTGGAGGCACCGGGTTTATCGGGTCGCACACATGTCATGCGTTGCTCGATGCGGGTCATGCCGTCAAACTTTTTGTGCGCAATAAAGACAAGGCAAAAGCGCTGTTTGGCAGCAAAATTCGCTCAGTGGTGGTGGGCGATATTGCCAGTGCCGATGATATCAAAAAAGCGATGAAAGGCTGCGATGCCGCCATCCATATGGCTGCCATGGTATCGACCAGCAAGGATGATGCGGAAAAAGTCTATCAGACAAACTTGTCCGCAGCAGAAAACGTGCTTGGCCAGGCCGTCGCAGCAGGCTGCAAAAAAATAGTACACGTATCGAGTGTAACTGCAATTTACGATCCAAAGGCGAAGAAACTGGACCATAAATCGCCCCTGGGGGTTGCAAAAAACGCGTACGGGCGGTCCAAGGTGGAGTGCGAGAAATACGCGCGGAGCCTGCAAGAGAAGGGTGCTCCGCTGCACATTACTTATCCAGCGAGTGTTATCGGGCCAGATGATCCTGGGCTCACTGAACCCCACCAGGGTTTGATTACCAATCTTTTCGGGCTGGGGTTGGATATGCCCAGCGGTAACCAGTACGTCGACGTACGGGACGTAGCGCAAGCTCATGCAGCTTTGCTTAGTAAATTCCTGGAACCGGGCCGCTACCCTCTGGGTGGCAATTACATTCCCTGGAAAGAGCTGTACGGTATGCTGAAACAACTGACTGGACGCGATTTGCTGATGTTGCCCATGTCCGGTTCCACCATGCGCTTACTGGGCCGTACGCTGGACACCCTGAAGCCCTGGATCGATATCCAGACACCCATTTCACACGAAGCCATGGTGTATGCCACCCAATGGGTCAAGCTCGATAACAAGAAAACAGCAAGAGACCTGGGTATCTCTTTCCGACCCTTCGAGGATTCCCTGGTCGAGACCATCCGCTGGCTGGAGCAAGAAAACTATATTACCCGTGACAAGGCCGGTCTGCTGTCCCGCCATAATTCGAGTGAGTAAAACCATCGCATACAAATCGGTGGACCCGAAGATTCACCGGGTAATAGTAAAGTAGTCCAGCACTTCCCCATGCTCATCCACAAACCGCGAGGTCAGGCTGGCAGGGGTAATGTCCAGTACCACCGACCCCTTCCGGGCCAGGCCATGTGCCCGTGCCCCCTCGACTGATGAATCAAAGGTGCGGTGAGCCGGATGCTGCAGCCAGTCTTCCATGGTGCAGCCCAGTGAGCGGCCCGGCGGGCAGGGGTTGAGTTCATCCGCCTTACCGGCGCTGCCTGCAACCGTGTACACCGCCTTGTCGTCCTGCCCGCTGCCAACGCTGATCTGGTGGTAGGCCTCCTTGCCCTGGCCGTTAGCCGGTAAGCCAGCGGCATTCAGTTGTGCATGCCGGGCGCTGTCAAAAGTGTCTGAATTCCCCCGGTGGCCATGGAGGTACCAGGAGCGCTCATAGGAATGGGCGTGGCCACTGTAGACCACATCCACACCGTGGTTTTCAAATACCGGGGTGAAGGTGCTGCGCATGTCGATTTCCGCCTGTTCCAGGTTGGAATCGTGGTTTTCGCCCTTGGAGTAGGGGGGGTGATGGAAGATGACAATGGTCCAGTCGAGGGTGTTGTGACTCAGGTCACCCACCAGCCAATCGCGCATGGCCGCCCTTTGTTGGGGGTCCCGGTTGGACAGCTGGGAATCAAGGCTGACCACATGCACATTGCCATAATCAAACGCGTAATATTGCTCGGTACCACTGGCGACACCGCCAGCCTCTGCGCTGGCCGGCAGGGAAAATATGCTGAGGTACGGCAGGCCAGTGCCATCCGGGCCTTTGCCATCGCTGTCATAGCTGTCGGGATCAGCGGATTCGCTGACCCCGCCCAGTGGCATCACCACAGGCCCTTTGTTGCAAGCGGGCAGGGGGAATAACAGGCAAATATCGAGAGGGGCAACGCCCATCTCATGATTGCCAATAGTGGGCCAGGTGGCTGTGCTGCGAATGATGTCAGGGTAGATATCAAAGAAGGCACCCTGCCACTCGGCATCGGTGCCCTGCAGGTAGGCGTTGTCGCCCAGCAGCAGGAGCAGGTCTACGGGCTCGTTGTCGGCTTGCTCGCGGTTGTAGGTCAGGAAACCCTCCTTTACTGCCAGTGCTTCCCCAACATGCGAGTACTTGCCACGAAATTGCTCGGTGGCGGTCCCCGAATCTCCCAGTAGCCACATATGGATGTTGCCGTCTCCCGGCGCCTTGCCGGTAACCGGCGCGGTGCGAAATTGCTGCGTTGCCGTGGTGCTGGCGGCGCCGCCGATGGCATAGTAGTAATTGGTGTCGGCGCGCAGGCCTGTCAGTTGCGCCTGCTTGTGACCGTGCAGCGAGCTGGCGCGGGTCAACCGGTCCAGCTGATTCATATCGGTGCCTATACATACGGTGTCGGCGTCGCCGCGCCACTTGATGATGGCGCTATCAGCGGTGATCTGCTGAAAAAACAGGCGGCTGGTTTGCTGTGCGGACCCCGTGCATTGGTTGTCCGCAGTGCGATTCATACTGCACCCGCAGATGAGCAGAATGATAGCGGCAAGCCCCATGCTGCGAGCAGCCTGTTGGCCCCCGCCGTGTGATAGTCGTGGTCGAGCATGCAGGGTGGTTCCCAGTGTTTTCCTCATCCCAGTATTCCTCTTAACCCGCTATAATCCATCAAATGGCAAATGATCAGGTGTACACTACGAACATGCCAGCGTGCGTTATGCAGGCCAGAGTGTATCGAATACCGGAGCTCGTATGAAAGTCAGTGATTACCTGTCCCGAGAGGATGTCGCCTACTTCACCGCCAGGAGCGACTGGCAGGCCTGGCGCCTGGTAGTGGCTAACTGGCTGTTTATCGCCGCAATTTTTGCTGCTGTGGCCACCTGGCCCAACCCCGCGACAATGCTGTTGGCGATTGTGTTACTGGCCGGCAGGCAGCTGGGCCTGTCGGTGTTGATGCATGATTGCGGTCATCGCACGCTTTTCAATACACCCCGCCTCAACGATGTCGTGGGGCAGTGGTTGTGCGCCCTGCCGGTTATGAACGACCAGCCTTCCTACGCTAAAGGGCATCTGCAGCACCACCGCAGCGCAGGCACCCCACAGGATCCCGACCTGCCCAATTACCAGGCCTATCCGATATCGCGCTCCAGTTTCCGGCGCAAGGTAGTGCGCGACCTCACCGGACAGACCGGCTTCAAGCTGATGTCTTATATTCTCAGTGGCGCATCCGGTGTTATGTCCAGTGAAAAACGGGCGGGGGCCATGCCCTTTGTGCGGCAACTCATGGTGCAGTTGGTGTTATTGCTGGTACTGGCAGCCTGCGGCATTGCCTGGACCTACCTGCTCTGGGTAGCGGCCTATCTCACCGTATTTATGCTGGTCATCCGTATTCGACAGGTCGCTGAGCACGCGGCGGTACCGGACTTGTTTGACCCTGATGTGCGCATGAACACGCGCACCGTTGATGCCCCCTGGTGGCAGCGCCTGGTGTTCGCCCCCTTTGGTGTCAATTACCACCTGGAGCATCATTTTATGGCCAGTGTGCCCTGTTATAAGCTGGGGGAGCTGCGCCAGCACTTACGGCGCCAGCGGGCGCTGGATACCGTGCCGGAATTTCGTGGCTATGGTGCCGTGCTGCGCCATGCTGTGACTGCCTGATTGGCGTCCGCGACCGGAAGTTACTGTGGCGGCCCGCCCAGAGCCTCTGGAGCTAAGGCGCTACAGGGCGTTGTTAATTGCCCAAAGCATGTCCTAAATCAACCATACTGGGGTATTGTTCCAAACTATTAAACTGCTATGATGTCCGCATTAAAAATATAAGGATGACTGCCCCGAGTGCTTTCCGCAACAATATGTAATGTCACGTTTATGGCTCGGCTGGTATCACCCTCATTCTCGCATTCTGCGAGAGAGTGCAGGATGTGCTGCAAGGATTAATGCAAAAAATACCAGCGTACCCGGGACACTTCCCGGGCTTGCGCAGTTCTGGCCCAATGTCCGGGATGAATAAGAAATTACAACAATAAGTGGCCCCAGAGTCGCAACTATTTAAACATAAAGCTTAAAATCGCAGAGGGATAACACTATGTATAAGAAACTGCTCGCATTGTCGGTTCTGGCCGCAATTAGCTCGCAAGCGGGAGCATTTGAGTTCAAAAACACACCCGAGGATCTGGAGATTCGTTGGGACAATACCTTCAAATTTAACGTGGTGTCGCGCGTCGGCAAAGCCGATAACCAGGTTGTTGATCGAGCAGCGGGCTACTTTTTGGCTGATGACGCCGATTTGTCCGTGGACCGCACTTCCTTTGGTCTGGTCAGTACGCGCCTGGATGTGCTTTCCGAGATGGACATTATCTGGAAGCACAACTTTGGTATGCGTATCAGTGGCTCAGGCTGGTATGACCCCCAGTACAAGGACGATGAAAACGATCACCCCGGTGACCGTAACTTCAGCTGGGCATCACCCAGCGCCAAGGTGGGTGAATTCAACCACGAGGCAGAAGACCTGCACTACGCCGGTGGCGAACTGCTGGACGCCTTCGTCTTTGCCAACTTTGACATAGGGGACACCGCGTTGGGCGTGCGCGCCGGTCGGCACACCATTTACTGGGGTAACAGCCTGCTGGCCCTGGGCGCGATAGCCGGTATTGGCGGCGCCATGGCGCCGCTGGACTTTGCCAAGGCCCTGTCGGTGCCCGGTTCCGAGGCGAAAGAGCTGTTTATGCCCACCAACAAGATATCTACCGTTTTCCAGCTCACCGACGACCTGACCTTCAACGCCTTCTATAACATGCAGCACCAGCGTTACCGGGTGCCTGAAACCGGTACCTTCTTCAGCCCGGCGGAAGGCCTGTCTGACAATACCGAGTTTATTTCCTTTCCACCGCAGGCCAGGGGTACGTATTCCTCGCCTACCCGTAATGGTTATCAGGGCAGGAACGACCAGAAAGACACAGGGGATTATGGCTTCAACGTGCAGTACTTTGTTGAGCCCTGGGGTCTGGAAACCAGCTTTATCTATATGAACTACGTTGACAAGAACCTGCACGGTTTGCACGCCGGTATCGACCTGGGGCAGTTCGGCAACCTTCTGGCCGGCTCTCTCCCAGCAGCCGGGGCTTTAATTGGCCTCTGGGATGCCGAGTGCGCAACTGGCTCGATTGCCTGCCCCAATGATCCAGTCTTTTTGGACGGTGGCGCTATCGAGATCGGCCAGGGCCGCTGGCTGTTCAAGGACGATATCGACCTGTACGGACTGTCCTTTGCCAAGGAAATTGCGGGTATCAGCGTTGGCACCGATATTGTGTACCGCAAGGATACCGGTCTCGCCCCGGACCTGAATGCTGGACTGCTGCGCATTTACAATTCGCCCGACTCACCGCCGTTTCAGTTTACTCCGGAGGAGGTCGCAGATCTGCTTGCAAACACACTTGATCCCTCTGGCGGAACCACCATTGGCGTGATCCCCGGGGCTTATGACAGCTACGACTCGAAGAATTACCTGGGGCCTGTCGGCGACGTCTGGTCAGTAGTGATCAACGGTGTCGGACTGCTCAATGGCGACTTGGGGCTGTGGGATGGAGGCACCTGGATCCTCGAAGGAACCTTTACCATGCTGGATGAGTGTAATGAGCACTGTGAACTGTTGGACAACAAGGTCAGCGAGAATCGGGTGGTCAGTGCCGTGAGTGGTGTGTTCAAGCCTACCTGGTTCCAGGTCTATCCAGGTTGGGACCTGAGTATCCCGATGAGCGTGTCCTATACCATTGATGGTGAAAAGAGTCCCTTCACCTTTGGTGGTGATGAGGAGCGTGGTAATGGCAGTATCGGTGCAGAACTTCTCATCAACCAGGCGTGGACAATTAATGCCAAGTACAACACCTTCTTCGGTCCGGTCAATGCGGGTATCGGCGGTCTGCTGAAAGACCGCGATAATATCTCCATGACCATCAAGCGTACCTGGTAAAACTGGTCTATACCTATTAATGAATACAGAGTTGTATAAGAGGAAAATATCATGATGTACAAGCAGACACTGGTGGCCCTGAGCCTCAGTACCCTGATGGCGGGTAGTGCCTTTGCCTCGGTCTCTTCTGAGGAGGCTGCCCGGCTAGGTAAGGACCTGACACCCATGGGTGCGGAAATGGCGGGTAATGCCGATGGCAGTATTCCGCCCTGGAATTCAGCGGGCACACCCATACCAGCCGGGTTTGTGCCCGGCTCCGATAACTACATCGACCCCTATGCTGGTGAGAAGCCCATATACACCATCGATGGCAGTAACTGGCAGGAGTACGCCGACGTATTGACGGACGGCACCAAGGCACTTTTTGAGAAATACGGTGACGATGGCTTCGAGATGCACGTCTATCCCACCAAGCGAGACTTCGTGGTGCCGGACTGGCTGTATGCCAATAATGTCAAGAATGCCACGGGAGCAACGCTGGAAGATGATGGCCTGAGAGTAAATGGGCATTATCCCGGTGTACCCTTTCCCATCCCGCAATCGGGCATGGAAGTACTATGGAACCACAACCAGCGCTATCTGACTGATCACAGTATCAAGTACGATACTTACTACGTCAGCTCGGCTGGCAAGCCGGTCCTTTCCACAACGGGATATATGACCAATATCTTGCCCATGTACCAGCATCCCGATGCTCTCGTTGGAGAGCAGGGCTGGGTAAAACTGCGCATTAACTACAAGGCACCGGCCCGTCGTGCGGGAGAGATTCTGTTGGTACACGAGCCCGGCGCCGACTTTACTGCAGGTAAGGGCCGCAAAGCCTGGCAGTACCTGGTTGGACAACGTCGTGTGCGCCTCGCGCCAGCGGTGAACTTTGATACACCCAACCCCGGCGTGGCGGGTACATCGACCTACGATGACTCCTTTATCTTCAACGGTTCTCCAGAGCGCTATGACTGGAAACTGGTGGGCAAGAAGGAAATGATCATTCCCTATTCCGCCTACGATTTTGTCTTTCAGCAGAAGGCGCTGGATGTCCTTGGTGAGAAGTTTATCAAGCCAGAGACAGTCCGTTGGGAGAAGCATCGCGTCTGGATTGTCGAGGGCACCCTGAAAGAGGGCTCTCGCCACCTGTACAGCAAGCGTCGCTTCTATATCGACGAAGACATGTGGGCTGGTCTGGCCGCCGATAACTATGACGGTCGTGGCAATATCTGGCGCGTGCAATATGCCTATGGTGCCAACCTGTATGACATTAAATCCAATTACCACTTTGCCTATGGTGCCTATGATGTATTGCAGGGTATTTATAACCTGAACACCAAGCCTGCGCCGGGTGGCTTCAAGAACGGTGTGACGGAAGGTGAGAAGTGGTTCACGCCCAAGGGACTGGCGCGCGGAGGTGTGCGCTAGCGCGACTGATAAAAGGGGCGTTGCTGTGGCAACGCCCCTTTTCGTTCCGGTTTAAACAATGTATGGATTTGTATCATGAAGTTACGAGAAGTCTTGCTTGCCCTTGCGTTTACCCTCGTTCCACTGTCGAACGCTTACGCAGTTAAATACGATGTCCTGGAACTGCCCTCGGTACAGAGTGACCTGGCATCAAAATCCCTGATCTTTAGTATCGAAAAATTCGGTGATCGTTACTTTGCCACCGGCCACTTCGGCCATATTCTTTATTCGGACGATGGCGGGGACACCTGGACACAGGCTGAGGTGCCGGTGCGTTCCAGTATCACCGGAATCGATTTTCCCACGCCTGAGCTCGGTTGGGCGGTAGGTCATGAGGGCGTCATCCTGCATTCCTCCGATGGCGGCAAGACCTGGGTCAAGCAATTCGATGGCAATCGCTATGGCACGGAAGGCCTGGCGTACTACAAAAAGTTGGCTGAGGACAATCCCGACAATGAAGATTATCCCTACCTGGTGGAAGAAATGGAGTTCGCCATTTCCCAGGGCGCCGACAAGCCCCTGTTTGGGGTGCGCTTTCACAGCCCAACATACGGTCATGTTATGGGTGCTTATGGCATGATTTTGAGAACCGAAGACGGCGGTCAAAACTGGGAACATGTTCTGCACCATATGGAGAACGACAGTTATTACCATATCTTTGACTTTGCGCCGCTGCCAGAGGAAGGCAAGTTTTTCCTCAGCGGAGAAGCGGGCTTGTTTATGGTGGGAGATGTCAATGAGCAGACCGGCAAGAAAATTAATTCCATACCCTGGGAAGGCAGCTTTTTCGCCAGTACTGACACCGCCGATGGGGCTATCGTCATGGGCGGTTTGCGCGGCCGGATGTTTCGCACAACAGACGCGGGTGACAGTTGGACCGTGGTTGAAAAGTCTCCCACAAGCGCCATTGTTGACCTGGTCAGGTTGGAGGATGACAGCCTCATTGCTGTGAGTATAGGGGGCCAGGTTCTGATGAGTAAGGATAATGGCCTGACGTTTGCACCACTGCCGATAACCGGCGGGATGCCGGGGTCTATTGAACGTATCTATACAGTGGCGGAAGGCCCCAAGGGGACCATATTGGTCGGCGGTCCCTCTGGTATCCGCAAACTTGCCTTGCCGCAATAACCAACAGATCCTGGAGAATCAGTAATGGCTCACGCAACACAATCCGATCTGCCAGTAATTGCGGATCTTAGCAAATTTGATGATCAGTCCGGGACTTTCCTGGAAAAGCTTGTTTTCAACCACCGCGCTTTCGTGGTGATTCTGTGTGTTCTGGTAACCCTGGTGTTGGGTTTTCAGGCGACAAAAATACAATTGCAGGCGGGTTTCGAAAAAACCCTGCCCAAAGCCCATCAGTATGTACTCAATTACCAGGCCAACAGGAATGAGTTGAAGGGTCTGGGGAATAACCTGCGTATTGTTGTCGCGGTGAAAGAGGGGAGCATCTTTACCCCGGAAAACCTGGCGTTTTTCGAAGCCGTCAACGACGAGATATTTTATAT
>CBDTVJ010000063.1:0-13147 GCA_965363655.1 uncultured Halieaceae bacterium
TTTCGACGAGGAGCGCTACGATGAGTCCGATCATGCCCGGGCCATCGCCCGGCATTTAGGGACAGACCATACCGAGCTCACCGTCTCGCCACAGGACGCCCTGGACATCATCCCCTCCTTGCCGGGCATGTACGACGAACCCTTTGCGGATGCCTCACAGATTCCCACCCACATCGTCTCCCGCCTGGCGCGCAGCCAAGTCACCGTGGCCCTCAGCGGCGACGGCGGCGATGAACTGTTTGCCGGTTACGGTCGTTATAAACGGCCGCAACGGGACATGGGCCGCTGGAACTTCCTGCCCCGGGCCGTACGCCCTACCCTGGCACGATTTCTCAGCGCCAGTGCACAGCGCGGCTGGAGCCTGTTGCAACCGGTTGACGGTACCACCAGTACGCCCGGGTGGCGCGGCTTCCCGGCGCGACTGGACAAGAATATCGCGGCCCTGACCGCCCACCACGAGGTCAGCCTGTTCGCCGCCCAAAGGGCGCGAATTGCCGACCCCGCACGCTATGTGCCCGGCGCTCAAATCTCAAATTTCGAACTGCAGGGCCTGTCGCAGGCCGTCGGCCTGCAGGAACCCATGCAGGGCATGATGCTGGTGGATTTTTGCAACTACCTGGTCGACGACATCCTGGTCAAAGTGGATCGCGCCAGCATGGCGGTGGGCCTGGAAGTGCGGGCACCCTTTCTCGACCACCGGGTTGTCTCGCTGGCCTGGAGCCTGCCGCTGGCCATGCGCTACGGGCCCACTGGCGGCAAGCTGGTATTAAGGGAATTACTACAGCGCTACGTGCCCAAAGAGCTGACGGAGCGGCCGAAAAAAGGCTTTGGCGTGCCGGTAGCTGATTGGCTGCGGGGGCCGCTACGGGAGTGGGCCGAGGACTTACTTGAACCCACGCGCTTACAACAGCAGGGCCTGTTCAACGCCGCCGCTGTCAGCCAACTGTGGCAGCAGCACCTGTGTCAATGGCAGGACCACAGCGATGTCTTGTGGAGTATCCTGATGTTCCAGGCCTGGCTACATCACCAGTACCCTGAGGGCTACCAGCGGGCTCGCTGAGAGCGCGCAGCTCAGTACATCAAACTTTCCTTGTGGGTCACCAGTTCCTTGCCGGTGAGCAGGCGCCGGGCCCGTTTTACCACCATACGCAGCGGCCGGTGCTCTTCAAACACCACGATGAAAACCTTGCGATAAGCGTTTTCCGGGCAATTAATGCGCCTGACGCCGTGCCAGGAATTACCCCGGCGGCCAAAGAGCAGGCTGCGGTTATCTTTGGTCTGGGCCGGGTATTCCGCATCGAAATCCTCAAAGGCAGGGGCAGAATCCGTTGGCAGGCGCTCCTTATCATCAAGCACCACAGTTTCGCCGCCCCAGTCCCATTGCCAGTCATCTTCCGTGTTCAGGTAAAAGATCTGCGAACCAATCTTGCCCTTGGAATCACAATGGGGCGAGACCTCTCCCCCGTTCGGCGTGAAGTGCCAGTGAAACCGAAAGCGCACATGGGAGACGTCCAGCAGGCGACACACAAAGTCGCGATAGCCATCGCCGCATAGCTCCTCGACAAAGTCGCGCCACTGGGGAGCGATTTCCATGCCCCTCTCATAGTCCAGGGTATAACGGTCGTGGCTGGCCTGGCCATGCTTGCGCTGTTTACCAAAGAAAGCTCGAAACTGCGAAATATCGGGCATGGTAGCTAGCAGTTCCCGATATGGGTCTGCGCGCACGAAGCCCTGGGGATTGGCCCAGGGGTAAGGCTCTTGTGCCTGAAATTTTACGGGCTCAATGCCATCCAGAACGGGGGAATTCAGGTAAGACATAGTGTTTTCGTATTGCTGCGGATGAAACACAAGTATACGACCACAGGGAAATCATGGACAGCCGCATTTTTGTGTAGAAGTATGACCCCGGCGGCAGCCAGGGCTCAGCTTGGGAAATCGGCAGCCTTCAGGCTGCGCCCAGTGACACCGGTTCGCGCAGCAGTCCTGCGGGCCGGGCTCGCGCATTGGCACACGCCAGGGCCGCGCCGCCAATGCGCGCAGTACGCAGGTCGCCGAAGGGCGATCCCAGGCCACTATTGACGATAAGTGCTACCGACAGATTACGTTTCGGGTCTGCCCAGGCGCCGGAACCCCCGAAACCGAAATGACCGAAACCCTGGCGCGGCACACCCCGCGTGGTCACCACGCCGTGGTAACCGAGGCGCCAGCGCATATCGAAGGGAATAACAGAGAGCTTTCCAGTGGGTTTCTGCACCGTGGTAGCGCGCTCAAGTGCGTCCTCTGACAACAGCCTCACGCCTTCAAGTTCCCCACCGTTAGCCAGCAGGGCGTACATTTTGGCCAGGGAGCGGGCGGTAAACAGGCCATTGGCCGCCGGTATGGCAACCCGCAGGGATTCCGGCGAGCCAAAGTCAAAGTCACTGATACCCCGCGGCGCAAGGGCGTCAAAAATACTGGTTAAATCCGAGTCCACGCCCAAACGCTGCAGCAGCTTGCTGATGCGGCTGGCGCCTACCTCCAACTTACTGCCCAGTTTGGTCTGGGACAGGCGCTGGGTGGATTCGGGAAAAATAAGTTTGGCGGCCCGGGGAATCTCATGCTCCGGTGCCCCGATGAACAGGCCATCCAATCCCAGGGGCAGCGCGATCTCCTGCTGCACCAGATCGGAGAATTTTTTGCCACTCACACGCTGGATGATCTCCCCCACCAGGAAACCAAAGGTCAGGCCGTGATACCCGGTACGACTACCGGGAGCATGGGCGGGCATGGTCTGCTCGATCGCCTCGATCATGTAATCCCATTCCAGCATACGGTCCACGTGATCAATCATCTGGCGAATATGGTACAAGCCCGACTGGTGCGACAGCACATGCCGGACAGTGATTCTCTCCTTGCCGGCCTGCCCGAATTCCGGCCAGTAGTCGGCGACGGGGGCGTCGTAATCAATCAGCCCGCGATCCGCGTAGATATGCAACAGCGTCGCCGCCACACCTTTGGTCGTTGAGAAACTCGGCGCCATGGTATCGCGAGCCCAGGGCGTGCCCTCCTCGTCCTTATACCCACCCCACAGATCGACAACGCATTCGCCGCGATGGTAAACACTGACCGCCGCCCCCCCGGGGTATTTTCGCAACTGCTCGCGCAGCGCGGCCTCTACCTTGCCGAAATCCGGGTGAATGCGGCCATCCAGGTGCAATTTGCGCGATCTAAGACGATTTATTGTCATGTTGAGCTCCTGCGGGTGCTTTTATAGTAATCAATTGGCACTGCCCAAGCCAAAACATAGCATAAAATGTAAGGGTATGTCGCTTGCATGCGGCGCTGTCAACAACGAGGCCAGACGGGTTCAAATATGCGGGCAAATCCAGCCCCACTACCTTATTATTAAGCTACCTGACTGTCGCTGGCACAGCCGAGAAAGAGGAAATTCCATGCGCCGCCTGATACTTGTTACGCTAGGCCTGTTGTTACTGATCGTGGTGGCAGCAGTAATATTGGTTCCGCTGCTGCTGGACAAGGACAAGGTGCTGGAACTCGCCTCCAACGCGCTGTACGAGCAAACGGGTGCCAGGCTGGCTGTTAACGGGGACATTTCGCTCTCCGTGTTTCCGACGCTGGGCATCTCCCTGGCAGATGCCGCCATCACCCTGCCCGAAAAAACAGAGCCGGACGTGCATGTTGGCGCCCTGCAGATCGGGGTGCAGATGATGCCCCTGTTCTCCCGACAGCTTGCAATTGACACCTTCAACCTCAACGGCCTTACCGCTCGCATCGAAGGCGCCGAGGAGCAGCCGGCACTGGACACCAGTAAATTGAGCGATGCACAGCTCGACGCCTTTTACGCCAAGCGCAGCAAGGCAATGGCTGAAGCAGGCGATGGCGCGGGCGCAGCAGATGCCCTGGCGGTGCCCATGGCGCTCAATGTGAAGCGCCTGACCATCACTGACTCGCAACTGGAACTGGTTGATCCCGCCACCGGAGATGCCACCCTGGTCAAGCTGGTGCGCCTGGAGGCCAGCGGCATCAACCTGGACGGGCGGGCCATGCCGCTGGATGTGGTCCTTCAGCTACCTGGCGAGCAGATGATTGAAGTGACCTTGCAAGGCGATATCCGTGTAGACCAGGGCAGCCAAACCGCTAACCTGGACGGACTCCAGGTGGCCGTCACCGGAGCCACCGCCCAGGCGCTGAACCTGACCACCAGTGGCGTGGTCGACCTGACCCGCCAGACAGCAGACCTGCAACTGGATATCGAGCTGGGAGAGACTCGCGGAGACGGCACCCTGCGCTACGCCAGCTTTGAGAGCCCCCAGATCGATAGCACATTGCACCTTAACCTGTTCGACCCCGCACTACTGGCCCTGGCAGGGCCCGAAGCCGCAGCAGCCGCAGCGGACTCCGACTCTGCAACGGGCGACGAGCCACTGCCTCTTGACGCCATTCGCGCCATCGATACCCGGGCCGCGCTGCGCATAGACCAGGCTCGCTTCGACGCGCATACGATCCAGGATTTGCAGCTAAACCTTCGCGCAGTCGATGGCATCGTCCAGCTGACAGGGCTTACCGGGCAACTACACGGCGGCAAACTGGCAGCCCGGGCCACCTTCAACGGCAAGCACAACACCGCTACACTTAACACCACAGGTAGCATTCAAGCCCTGGACCTCGCCACCGCCCTGACGGCCATGGAATCGACTACGCCGATCACCGGCAGCGCCGATCTCAATTGGCAACTGAGCAGCAAGGGGCGCACGTCAAATGAGCTGACCGCTGCCATGATGGGGCCAATCACGCTGGCTACCACAGAGGTTGTGCTGCAAGGTACCAGTGTAGAAAAACTTCTTTGCCAGGCAGTCGCCCTGACCAACCAGGAGTCGCTGACCGCCACCT
Source organism: uncultured Halieaceae bacterium (assembly GCA_965363655.1). Classification (GTDB taxonomy): domain Bacteria; phylum Pseudomonadota; class Gammaproteobacteria; order Pseudomonadales; family Halieaceae; genus Marimicrobium. The sequence goes on from CBDTVJ010000063.1 coordinate 4,891, forward strand.
TCCCCACCAGCACTCGCTTCAAAACCCTTGGCGCCAAAATCCAGGTGGCTGACGGCAAGGCCGCACTGCAACCACTGCGTGCCGAATTGCCGCAGATAGCACTGGCCGGCAGCGGTAACTTCGATTTACTCAGCCAGGACTTTTCGGCGACCTTCAAGGCGAGCCTGTCACCCGAGCTGGAGGAGCTGGATCACGCCTGCCGGGTCAGCAAACGTCTCACAGCGATTTCCTGGCCGGTCAATTGCGTCGGCAATGTGGCAACAGAGCCGGGCGATTGGTGCAGTGTGGATGCCGAGAAAATAATCCAGGACCTGGCTATTAATGAGGGCAAACGAAAGCTTGAAAAGAAGGCGAGCAAGTTTCTCAACAAACTGCTCAAAAAATCGGACTAATTCAGTAGCCGGTAGCCACGGCCACGGAGACAGCGTTTAACCACTTTCACCTCGGTCTTCTCACCCTCATTAATGCCGCGGGCGCCGCCGCCCACCGCACCGACACCAGCGCCGCGCGCGGCGTTGTCAGCGCCTCCGGTAATTGCACCGATCGCGCCACCGACAACGGCACCGGAGGCAGCACCCCGGACAGCTTTCTCTTCCGTTTTGACAGCACTGGAGTAGCCCCGGCATTCGGCCAGGTCCTGGCGGTAGGCGCTCATGTTCACGCCTTTTTCATCGATGATGATTTCATCAGTGGTAGTGCAAGCGATCACGATAAACGGCACCAGCAACACTGTATAAAAATATTTCATTGCCATACTCCATAGTCTACGGCGTGGCGAATGTAGATTCCTCCAAGGCTAGCATGGTGGCTATGGAAAATCTCCGATTGAACCGGTAAAGAATTGTTAAGGAAATTGCCTCCTGCAACAAAGATCATCGAAAACCCATAAAGTTCCAATACGGTTCGCCTCGAAAAACTGCAAAAATTTTCTCCAGATCAACAATTTCCGCGACTGAAACTGCTATGCTGCTTTCTTCAAGAGTAAGGGACCTCTGTGACCGCAACACTGAAAAAACTACTGCTAGCCATGCTCGGCAGCATGCGCGACTTATTACCCATTGTCTTGGTTATCGTGTTCTTCCAGTTTTTCGTGTTGCAGCAGGTGCCCCCCAACATCGGCCAAATACTTCTCGGCGTACTCTTCGTGGTTTTGGGACTGACCTTTTTTATTCACGGCCTGGAACAGGGTCTGTTCCCCATTGGCGAATCCATGGCCACTGCCTTCGCCCGCAAGGGCAGTTTATTCTGGCTGCTGACCTTCGCCTTTTGCCTGGGCTTTGGTACCACAGTCGCTGAACCGGCACTGATCGCCGTGGCGGCAGAGGCGGCCAAGGTGGCGGCCAATGGCGGTATGATCGAGGCTTCAGACGCTGCCAGAGAGGAGTATGCCAATGGCCTGCGCTATACCGTCGCCCTGTCTGTCGGACTGGCTATCCTGGTAGGCGTAATTCGAATACTGAAAGGCTGGCCGGTACAGTGGTTCATTATCGGCGGCTATGTGATCGTGGTAATCATGACGATGTTCGCGCCACCGGAGATCATTGGTATTGCCTACGACTCGGGAGGTGTCACCACCTCCACCATTACCGTGCCGCTGGTCACTGCATTGGGCGTCGGCCTGGCCTCCTCCATCCGCGGCCGCAACCCGATGATTGACGGTTTCGGGCTGATCGCTTTCGCCTCTCTCACGCCAATGATTTTCGTGATGGCCTATGGCATGGTGATCTGATGGAAATCCTCAACGCTATCATCGAGGTGACGCTGGGCACCGTGCGCGACGTGCTACCCATCGCCGTCATTATTTTTGGCTTCCAGTTTATTGTGCTGCGGCAGAAGCCGGCGAACCTCGACGAAATCCTGATGGGATTTATGTGGGTTCTGGTAGGACTATCCCTGTTCCTGTTGGGGCTGGAGTGGTGCCTGTTTCCACTGGGCCGGTTGATGGCGGGGCAACTTACCGACCCCGCTTTCATACAGAGCACGCTGGACGCCGGACAGACTGCCGCTGACATTAACTGGACCAATTACTACTGGGTCTACATCTTTGCCTTCCTCATTGGCTTTAGCACAACCATTGCCGAGCCATCCCTGATTGCGGTCGCCATCAAGGCCAATGAAGTATCCGGTGGCGCTATCGGTGTCTGGGGGCTGCGTATTTCCGTCGCCCTGGGCGTGGCCGTGGGCATCTCCCTGGGCTGCTACCGTATTGTGGTGGGCGATCCCATTCACTGGTACATCATGGCAGGCTACGTCCTCGTAGTGGTGCAAACCATGTTCGCACCCAAAATGATTATCCCCCTGGCCTACGATTCCGGCGGCGTAACCACTTCCACAGTCACAGTACCGCTGGTCGCGGCGCTGGGCCTGGGTCTGTCGGAGACCGTGCCCGGCAGAAACCCCCTGATTGACGGCTTTGGCCTGATCGCCTTCGCCAGCCTGTTCCCCATCCTGTCGGTAATGGCCTATGCGCAACTTTCAGAACTGCGGGCGAAATTTGACAATCGCGACGAAACTGGCACAAGCGATACTACATCCACCAGGAATTGAACAACGTGTGAGGACAACAGCATGCACTTCAAAATGATCATAGTTTTTGTCGATGACAAAAAAACCGACGCCGTAATTGACGCGGCGCGCGATGCCGGAGCCACGGGCGCGACGATTATTCACAACGCCAGGGGTGAGGGATTGAAAGTCAGCAAAACATTCTTCGGGCTCTCCCTGGAAACCCAGCGGGATGTTCTGCTATTACTGGTAGAGGAGCACTTGAGCCGCCACATCCTGGAAGAGATCAATCGCGCCGGCTGCATGGATGACGAGCCCGGCACCGGCATTGCGGTGCAGATAGATGTCGAGGATGCGGTGGGGATCATGCACCAGGCCAAGGAAATTTCAAACGATGTAGAGGAGTTGCTGTAATGCAGAAGAAGATCATCAAGGCGCGGGATATCATGCATACCAAACACCTGGAGCTGGATGGCATGGCGACGGTGAAAGAAGCACTGGATGCCATGAGGGCGGAAAAGACCAATGTGGTGATCGTCAAGAAGCGCCACGAACATGACGCTTTCGGTTTGTTGCTGTTATCGGATATCGCCAAGAAAGTATTGGCGGCCGACAAGGCGCCACAGCGGGTGAATGTCTACGAGATCATGTCCAAGCCGATCATCTCCCTCGATCCCGACCTGGATGTGCGCTATTGCGCGCGCCTGTTTGAACGTTTCGGCCTGGCCTATGTACCGGTCATCGATAATGGCAAGGTACTCGGCATCGTCAGTTACAACGAACTGGTCTTTGACGGCTTGTGTGAGCTGATCGACTAGTTCCTGCAGTCCCGACTTTTCATTCGCGCAATTCGCGACGCAGGATCTTGCCCACATTGGATTTGGGCAGCTCGTCCCTGAACTCCACCAAGCGCGGCACCTTGTAGCCGGTCAACTGTTCACGACAGAAACGGCGCAGGCTGTCCTGGTCCAGACCCGGATTACTGGAGACCACGTATAACTTGACCGCTTCGCCGCTCTTCTCGTCAGCCACGCCGACGACTGCACATTCCACCACATCCGGATGCGTGTAAACCACGCCCTCCACTTCATTGGGATAGACATTGAAACCGGACACCAGGATCATGTCTTTCAACCGATCACAGACCCTGAAAAACCCGTCTTCCTCGCGCACGGCAATATCGCCGGTGCGGAACCAGCCCTCACTGTCCAGGGCCTCGTCGGTAGCCTCCGGCCGCTGCCAGTAACCGTGCATCACCTGCGGACCGCGCACCAGTAACTCACCTTCTTCACCCGGGGCCAGGGCCTGGCCGTCCTCACCCACGATTTTAACTTCCATCCACGGTAGTGATTTACCGACCGTACCCAGGCGGCGATTATCCTCACTGTTACAGGTCAGTGCAGAGGCCGTCTCGGACAGGCCATAGCCCTCGTAGATATCACTGCCGGTGCGCTGCTTCCACTCCGAGGCGATTTCTTCCACCAGGGCGGCGCCACCGGCGATCACGCCCTTGACCTGACTGAAGTCGACGTTGTCGAATTCGGGATGCTGCATCAGGCCGACAAACAGTGTGTTCACCCCCGCCATGGCGGTGAAGGGGTAGGACTTCATGGTCTCGATCATGCCATTGATATCGCGGGGGTCGGGGATCAGTACGGAGTGACCCCCCAGACAATAGGTGCCCACGACGTTCATGGTGAAACCGTAGATGTGATACAGCGGCATGGGCGCGATCACAATATCAGGATGCTCCGGGTCGGCATCCACCAGGGTGCCAGACTGCATGGTACTGGCCAGGATATTGCCGTGAGTCAGCACTGCACCCTTGGCCACCCCTGTGGTGCCACCCGTGTATTGCAGCATGGCAATGTCATTGAGGCCGGTACCGGGGTCAGGCAAGTCACACAGCGCACCCGCCGCCAGGGCTGCGGGCAGGGTAACCAGCCCCGGTAGTGCGCTGGCGGGCGCCGGCTGGGCCTCTATCAGGTCAAAGACACAAGTGACAATGACGTGTTCAATATCAGTGTGGGGCACCACCTGCTCCAGCGTAGGCAACAGGTCCGCCAGGCACACCAGGGCCGTAACGCCGGCATCGGTAAACTGGTGCAGCAGCTCGCGCCGGGTATACAGGGGATTGGTATTCACCAGCACCAGGCCAGCACGCAGGACACCCCATGCGACAATGGGGTACTGGCACAGGTTGGGTAACTGGATGGCGACGCGCTGGCCGGGCACCAGGCCCGCCGGGCCCAACAAATAGGCGGCAAAATCCCGGCTGTGTCGGTCAATGTCTGCGAATGTCAACGTCTGGCCAATAGCAGTGAATGCCGGGCGCTGCGCGAAGTCAGTACAGGCCTGTGCAAACATGTCGACGAGGTTGTCGTAACCCTCGGTATTGAGCTCCTGCAATACCGCCTGCTCGTAGGGAAACACCCTCATTACCTGCTGTTTTCCTGACATGACCATGGACCCATTCTTATTTGTAAGATTCAGGCCGCAAACACTATCACTGGTACTTATGCCACCACTGTCACGCAGGTGACAGGTATTAAAATGAATTAGGGATATATTGGGACACTGCAAGCAATAACATTAAAAATTACTAACTATACGAAGAGACCAAAATGATGCACTTCACTACTCGCAAGACACTCCTCGCTGTAGCCACCCTGGCTGCTTCCATCAGTATCCCCGCCGCAGCACAGAATGTGCTGGAAGAGGTTATCGTTGTGGCCCAGAAGCGGGAGGAGAATTTGCAGGATACGGCGATCGCCATTACAGCGATCAGTGGCAACATGATGGACAGCCTGAACATAAGAGACGTTTCCGACTACGAAGCCATAGTGCCATCCCTGTCCGTGAGAGAGACACCGTCCCGCTTGTTCCTTCGTGGTGTCGGCCGGGTCACCAACAGCCTGGGCACAGACCCCGGAATTGCCGTTTACCTCGACGAGGTATACACGCCTTCGTTTACCGTCCTGAGCCGCGCCACCTCCCTGACAACACAACGGGTCGATGTGCTGCGCGGTCCACAGGGCACCCTGTTTGGCCGCAATACGACGGGCGGTGCGGTTAGCGTCACCTCCCTGAGGCCGACTGAGGAATTCGAGCACCACGTGCGTGCTACTGCCGGTGACTACGGACGCATCGACGTGGGCGCTTCTTCAGCTGGCCCGATTACTGACGACCTGGGCTATCGCATCTATGGCTATCGCAACGAACGCGACGGCTACGTTGAAAACCAAAGCGGCGATGATATTTTCGACCAGAACATCTGGGGCGCAGGCGCGCAGTTGAGCTGGGATGCAACCGACACCGTGAACATATGGCTGAGTTACGCCACCGATATCAGGGACAATAAAACAGGTAGCAGCAATCAGGGCGGTTATCTGATCACCCCCTACCGCCCCGACCTGAGGAGCGAGACCGACGGCTTTCTATTTTCTGAGGCCTATCAGTGGGACAAGGAAAACCCCGCGGTCCAGGACCCCTACAAAGTCGACATGAGCGACGTAACGAAGGCCAAGGACGAAAGCAACAACAAGATCGTAGGTAACGTGACCTGGGATCTCGACAACGTGACCCTGAAATATATCGGTGGCTATTTCGACGGCAATTATGTGGGCCGCAAAGGCGATGTGGGCTTCACCTCCAACCCGGATAACCGCGTGGTGGAGGACGTGGAGGAAAAGTCCAAGTCCTACAGCCATGAAATCCAGCTCATATCTGCCACCGATGGCCCCCTGCAGTGGGTTGGCGGACTGTATTACCGCTACGACAAAAAGGAGCAACCCTATACCATCAGGAGTCTTAAGGCCGATTACCTGGCTTATACCGTCCCCAATGGTGATTTTTTCAACCAGGACGAACTGCGACCCAATCTGGGAAATAACTGGCAATACAACCAGGAGGCCGACCTTGAGGTCGATTCATATGCTGCGTTCGCAGACGCAAATTACAGTTTCAACGAAACCTGGAAACTGACAGCGGGCCTGCGCTACTCCTATGATGAAAAGAAAGGCAGGGAGCAGCAATATAGTGTGGCTGACCCGATGGCAACTGCGGGGGCTTTTCCAGCACTAAAACCGACCTGGGACGCTCTCGGCTTCCCGCAAGACTGCTGCGGCTTTCTGATCGACGACCCACAGGTACAAAACCGCAAGCTTGATGACGACTGGGACAACGTATCCGGCCGTCTGGTGCTGGATTACATGTACAGTGACGACGCCATGCTGTACGGCAGCATCTCAACCGGCTTCAAATCCGGCGGTTTTCGACTGGGTAGCCTGCAGCCCACTCCCAGTTTCGACGAGGAAACGCTGGTGGCCTACGAGATCGGCTACAAAGGCACCTTTAATGACACGCTACAGATGAACGCCGCAGCCTACTACTACGATTACAAGGACATGCAGGTATTGGTGCCAATACTCTCCGATGAAGGCCTGCCACTTGAGGAAGTCGTCAACGCCGACTCTGCCGAAGTGTACGGTTTCGAAGTGGAGGCCATCTGGCTGGCTAGCGATAACCTGACGCTGATGGGTAACTACAGCTATATAAACGGTGAATACGACGACTTCTGCTGTGCAGTTGACACCATAGGCGCACCCGAGCTGGGAGAACAGGACCTGTCAGGCACCTCCCTCACCCAGGCGCCGGAGAACAAGGTCTTCCTCAATGCCAGCTATTCCATGCAGACCGACTCCTGGGGCGAATTCGTACCCTCTGCCAGTTATTCCTGGGTGGATGAGCGCCAGTATGATGTATTCGATACGGACGTCACCCGAGCGGAGGATTACTACCGGGTGGACGCCCTGGTTACCTGGTACAGCCCATCTGACAACATGCGCGTCATCGCCAGCGGCAGGAACCTGACTGACAAACAGACCTGGACCAGCCTTGCACGCCTCAACAGCACTGGTGCACTGACCGGCCAGATCAACGAACCCCGCACCTGGTCAATTGAAGTACAATACGACTTCTAATTTGCCCTGAGCGGAGAACACAGCATGCGCCAACTGACCGGCCTCGATGCCTCTTTCCTTTATCTGGAAACGCCCAACGCCCCGATGCACATCTCGGGGCTGTCGATTTACGACCAAGCCACCGCTCCCGGCGGCAAGGTGCGGTTCAAGGACATCATCGAGAACACCCACAATCGCATCATGGGCCTGCCGGTCATGACGCAAAAGCTGCAGACCGTGCCGCTGAACATGGATCACCCCTACTGGGTGACCGATGGCGCCTTCGATCCTGAATTCCACATTCGCCACATTGCCCTGCCCAAGCCGGGCGACTGGCGCCAGTTGTGCATCCTGATCTCCCGCCTGCACTCCCGCCCGCTGGACCGGGAACGGCCGCTGTGGGAGATGTATATCATCGAGGGACTGGACAATGTGGCAGGCGTGCCCAAGGGCAGCTTCGCCATATTTTCCAAGACTCACCACGCCGCCATCGACGGCACCTCGGGTATGGAGATGACCGCTGCGACTCACGATCTGTCTCCGGACTACCAGCGCACCCACAAGCCCGCCACGATCAGTGTGGACACGCCGCCTTCATCGCTGGAGCTGGTGCTGCGCTCCCAGCTCAATAACATCAGGAAGCCATTTCACTTTATCAGCGTGGCCAGAAACACAGTGCCAGGCATGGCCAAGGCGGTCGCCGGTTTATCCCGCGGCAAGCTGAGCCGGGTCAAGAATGTGCCACGCACCCGCTTCAACGGCCAGGTATCACCACACCGGGTATTCGACGC
>CBDTVJ010000064.1:0-13112 GCA_965363655.1 uncultured Halieaceae bacterium
CCACAATATTCAACATCTGGAGGGTGGAATCATTGGCGGCATCTTTGTCCAGGACGGGGATCGGGTTGCAGTAGGTGATTTGCTCGTAAACTTTGCTCCACCGGCCTCGCAGTCGGATTTTGCCCAACTGGTGATCAGGAAGGTGATACTGGAGTTTGATCTAGCTCGCCTGGCAGCCATCAAGGGAAACTGGCCCGTTGATTTTGGTGAGTACCGGGAGAAGTATCCACAGCTGGCTGCCAAGGAAGATGAGGCATTACGCACGCAATTGGCTAGCTACAATCGTGAACTGGATGTCGTGGATGCCCGGATAGATCAGCGAATCAGTGAACTGCAGCGTCAGAAAAACCAGGTTGTAGTGTTGGAAAATGAAAGCTCAATATTGCAAAAGCAGGTAGATATTCGCGCGGAACTGGCCGAAAAAAATGCCATTTCACAAACCGATCTACTCAGCGTAAAAAGTAAGCATGCGTCCCTTAAGAGTGACTTGCGGTCAGCTAAAGACAACGTGGTCATCGCGCAACTTGCACTTCAGGAAGTGCAAGTAAGGCGCAAAGAAGTACTTGCCACCCATGAAAAGGCAACTGAGCAAGAGGCCGCCCTTGCCCAGAACCAGCTCTCTGAAGTCGAGGAGGCGCTGGTAAAAGCCAAGGATAGAGTCGACAGGCTTAAGGTCTTTGCACCGGTTACGGGAATTGTGCAGGGGCTTGCCGTTACTACCATCAATGCTGTAGTAAGGCCTGGCGACGTCATCATGCAAATTGTCCCGGTTGATGATGAAATGATTGTGGAATCCAGGCTTAGGCCTAATGAGGTCGGCTATATTCATGCAGGGCAACATGCAGACATTCGGGTGGATAGCTATGATTCCTCACGGTATGGCGCGATAACGGGCTCTGTTCGGCAAATATCGCCCGCCACGTACCTCGACGAAAAGGCGAACCCCTACTATAAAGTCAAGGTTGGGCTGGACCAATCCTGGGTTGGTGAGCGAGAAGGGGGCATGGTCGTTATCCCTGGGATGACGGTTCAGGTTGATATCAAGACGGGTTCAAAGACGATAATGGAATACATACTAAAACCTGTGACCAGAGGCTTTAAGAGCGCGTTTCAGCAACGCTAGTTTAGCCGAGCTTGCATTGCTTTGATGTTACGCTTTGGTGGGTTGCTCGTACTTGTGTTCGTAGTAACGTGGATAAACGTGCACCACCAGGTAGCACTGATCCCGGCAAAAATCAGGCACTGCTTTTACTGAAACTTCGAAAGCGTACTATTACGGCGACATTCACCCCGCATTTCGATAACATGTTTTTTCAGCGTTTCAGGCCTTTTCCCCTATAGGAAGTTTTTGTGCAGGCTAATACCAAGATATTCGTCTATTCCTATGGCCTGGCTATCAGTTCTGTGACGCATCTCCCTCTAAGGATTTGTTACAAGGGTATAATTTCCCCCTTGATCCATTGTCCGGGCTATTACTTTCGATGATATCGGGGCGTGATTTCGTTATCGCCGCTGCGCTGTGTGCAGTTGCTAACACCGGTCTGGCGGCAACCCAGGGAGAGCCCGGCCGCGAAACCACCGCGATAAATCGCATTACGCTGATTATTCATCCCAGTTTGCAGATTACTAATGTTGATGACATCACGATCAACGTCAGCCAGCGGAACGAGGATGCCCTGCACACTGAAGAGGTGTGCGTGCGTGTGAATGGCGGATCTTCCTACTTCGTCACGGCACACACGGACGATGCCGCTGAGCCTCAGTTCCTGTTGCGCAATCAAGATGACCAGAGCCTTGCATTTGAAGTGCGTTACAGGTCGGATCTCAATGAGTCAGCCGGCGAGCTTTTACAGCCCAATGTTAACTCGCGATTACAATCCTCGCCGCAAGCACAGGCGTCTTGCGAAGGTGGCAGCTCTGCGGCTTTCGGTCTCAAGTTTCCCGCGACCCAGCTCTCCACTGCCCAGCCCGGTGTCTACACAGGTTTACTAACGCTAACGGTGGTAACTGAATGAACACCAGATGGCATCTGCCCGGCTTGCTGGTTCTACTAGGCTGCCTGCTCAATATCACAGCAGTGCATGCAGCTGGCTCGATGTACCTGAACCGCTCCATCGTCCTTTTTCAGCCCGGACAACCTCCAAGAGATGATGTCCTGGTGATTAATTCGGAAGAAGAGGTTTTGTACGTCAGCCTGGACGTATTTGAATTAATCAACCCGGGAACGGAGCAGGAAGAGCGCATCCAGAACAGCGACCCACAGCAAGCAGGCTTGATTGCTACACCCAATAAGCTTATCGTTCCTCCGCTTGGCCGAAAACCGGTGCGTATCGTAAGCCTTAAGCAGGACGCAACGGAACACATCTATCGCATCAATGTGACACCGATACTGCCTCCGCTCGACGACGCCCAGACCAGTATCGTGCGGGTCATTGTCGCTTACCAGTTATTGGTCATCGTGCAGCCCGAACAGCCCGTGGAAGATCTGCAGGTGAGGCGCGAGGCGGGTGAACTCAAGTTTCACAATTTGGGAAATACCAATGTGCTGCTTAGCGAGGGTTTACAATGCGATGGCCAGGGCGGCAGCTGTATCGATCTTCCGACCAAGCGAATCTACGCAGGCAACGAATTTACTGTAGCGCTCCCCTATGGCACCCCCGTCAATTACAAACTCACATCCATTGATGCCACGCGGCAAGAAACTTTCTGAACTTTGCCCCCTGTGCATATACCTGGGGCTGGCATTTCTTTACCTGGTTTTCGCTACCAGCCTACCCGCGACGGCAGCCAGCACCAATCAGGGCGAAACCGCTTTCGTACCGCCGGGTTTTGAGGCGCTACTTCAGAAGCAGACGACTTTGCTGGATATTTACTACGGTGGGAACTTTCTTGTTTCCATGCTGGTTGAGTACAACGTCAACGAAATCGAACTAAGCAACCCGGAGGCAGTTGTATTAGCCCTGCCGCAGATTCTGGACCCTGATCAGGTCAGGCAGGTCCTGTCGCGCCCGCTCAGTACCAATGTCGCTTTGCGGTGCTACTCCCGTGGCCAGGAGAACTGCGGAGTACTGGAGCCGGAAGTTGTCGGCATAATCTTTGATGAGGACCGTTTTCGAATAGACTTGTTCATTCAGGCGGATCTTCTGGCTTTGGAATCGTCCGCCATACCCAGGTTTCTGCCTCCTTCCGATACAGGCTGGTCATTTCTGCAGAATCTATCGTCTGCGTTTGCCGGCAATGACCAGGATGTTTTCGATAGCCATTCACTCAACGCAGCCAGTATGCTGGCCCGGGGTGAAACGCGTTTCCTGGTGACCACTAATTATTCCAATCGCACCGACTGGACTGCAGACAACATATTATTACGGCGGGATTTTCGCGGTCGCGAGTTTCAGGGTGGCTATTTTCAGACGAATAGCGATGCCGCCCTGAGGTTTGTTCCTGAGGCCAGCCTGCGCGGCCTGCGCATAGCCAGTACCCTCGATACACGCACCGACCTGGACAGCAGCACGGGGCAGGAACTGAGTGTATTTCTGGTCAATCGCAGCCGGGTTTCCATTTTCAAGGAAGGGCGTCTGATTGGTAGTCGTATCTATGACCCGGGCAATCAGGTCCTGGATACATCCAGGCTGCCGGGCGGCGCTTACCCCATAACGCTGCGCATTGAGGACGCTTCTGGCCGCAGCCGTGAGGAACAGCGATTTTACGTCAAGAGCAGCCGATTCCCGCCGCCAGACCAGGCCTTGTGGGGACTGGAACTGGGCGAGCGGGTGTTGCGTACAACGGAAGATTTCATCCCCGATGCGCTTGGGGATTTCTATGGGCGGCTTACTTTCAGCAAGCGGGTAACAGATTCGCTGGCGCTAAAATCAGGCCTGGCCTGGCGCGAAGACGACGGGGTCATGGAATTAGGCCTCGATAAATTGCACCCCCTGTTCGACCTGCAGGCAAGTGTTGCCGGCAGTAATGACGGGGGTTACGGGTTGGCAGCGAATGGTCGTAGCCGCTGGGGGAACGTGACCTACACGGCAACCTATAGAGAAACCTGGGCTGATGGTGACGTACCGCAAGTGCCGGATCAGGAAATCACCGACGAAGTCACACTGTTTGATGACAACGTGGCCTGGTTTTTGGATGACAGCCAGCAGATGACCGGAAATATCACCTGGTTCGTTGGTGGAGGTACTTTTAACCTGACCGCCCAGCGCACCCGCAGCAACACCCAGAGGAAAATAGATGAAGTGAGTATGGGATATAGCTACCCACTACTGCGCTCTGCAGGTCACGATCTGTACCTGGATATGCAGGTAAGTGAAGTTAATGATTTACGGCAGGCCCTGGTGTCTCTCAATTATCGGTGGGACCGGGGTGCGTTCAGCAATAGCGCCATTACCCAATACGAATATCGCGAGCTGGATGCGGGCTCCAACGATGATGTGGAGTACTCACTGGGCACCAGTTGGCGCGACACCGAGCGGACAAGTGGCGACCTGAATCTGCTGGCACGAGCCAGCCACCGCCAGGACTATGATAACGCCTCAGCTGAAATAGATTGGCGAGATCGATTTGGCGAGTTGAATGCACAGAGCGAATACGTGCGAAATTCCAGTGGCGAAGATACCACGGCCTACCTGGGGAGCTTCGCTACCAGCTTTTCTGCCACGACCCAGGGCGTGGGTTTTGGCGGCCAGGAGCAGTCGCGCAGTGCGATCATCGTTGAAGTTACCGGCGATCAAGCAACCAGGGCCTGGTTCGATATTTATATCAATGGCAGCCGTCGCGGGTCCACCACTATCGGCCGCCGCACGCTGGTATCACTGCGTCCCTTCGAAACTTATGAGGTTGAACTACAGCCCCGCGGCGAGAGTTTTGTCGACTTCGAACAGCGCAGGGAGAAGGTTACTCTTTACCCTGGCAACGTTGCTTCTTTGTCATGGGATGTCAGCGAGGTACATGTGCTGTTTGGCAGGTTGCTGGACGAGCAGGGCAATGCCATCGAGAACGCAGTGATTCGCGGAGCTTCAGGGCTTGCCATGACGGATTCCCAGGGCAACTTTCAGGCGGAGGTCAAAACCAGCGTGCGCGAGCTATCAGCGGAAACACGGCAATTTAACTGCCCCTTTGCCGTTCCGCCCTACCAGGCAGTTTCCGGCCTGGGCATGTTGGGTACGCTGGAATGCAGGCCGGAACCGAAGTAGAGTTACTCGGGCTCCACGGTCAGTTGAATAAGCCCCGAATAGTTTCCAGCGGTCATGCTGCCCAGACTGCCGGTAGTGACTACATAGATCGCGGCATTGTTACCGGGACAGGTATTGTCGGTGGTGGCAATCATGCCGCTCATGGTACCGCCATTGCCGATAAGAGTGCCGCCGTTCTTGGCATTGTCGTCATCGTCAATGTATAGCTCGTAGTCAATCTTGTCACCCGGGATGGTGGTATTTTCTATGGCGAAGCTGCTGGCCCCACTGCTTCCCATGGTCGGGGAGGACGCAGTAACCCGGTAGTTTCCCGTACTGCTATAGACACAATATGGCTCCCGGTCATCCAGAAAACTATCCGTTGGATCCCAGGTGCCGAGATTGACCGCCGCGAGTTTTCGCAATTGTATAGCCGTGGAAGATTTGGACAGTGATATACGCAGGTTGTTACGGGTTCTGGTTTGGGACAAGGCGACACCCCCGGTGTGTACGATGGTGAGCAGGCCCTCGTAATCACCGTTCTGTGCCGCATTGAGTTCCGCCTCGTCGATCTGCAGAATGAGCCTGCCGTTGCGCACCTGGCTGCCGTTGATATTACAGTTGATCCCTCCGATGGATATACCACCGAGATGCGGGTTACCAGGCGTGTTGTAGGCGAGTACTTCGCTAGTGGAGCTGGCGTTGTCAAACCACTCGTACTCCAGTGAGAACGCTATTGGAGTCCCGCCCCCGCTGCGCGATAGTTGAAAGACACCGTCGCCGGTAGTCATGGAGGCGGTGACCGTATAGTTTGATGGGCTACCGGACCGGCTATTCCCACCATCAGTGGACAACACACATTTCTTGCCCCCGACTACGCGGATGTCGCCGTTATCCGCCCAAGCTCCGTAATCGAACTTATTGTTGCGATAATTGGGATTGTTTACAAAAGCAAAGGCCTGACCTGTGACGAGGCACAAGATCAGGCCGAATAGAATGGCAACTCTGTTATTCAACGGTAACAGTTACAATCAGGTCGCCGGTGTAGGTTCCGGCTTTGGCATTTAGTGCATCGCTGCCGTCAACAGTCACTTCCAGTTCCGCCTTGACGCCGACCGTGCAGTTTGTATCGTTGCTGTTGGCAACCTGGTCAGTCAGGGGGGCGGCCGGTACCGCATAGTTGGCGAGTGCGGCAGCGCTGTCATCACCAAAATCGACTGTATAAGCGAGCTCGTCAGTGCCATTGTCGATTTCGAAATCAGTGGTGGCGTCCAAACCACCGTCACCTTCCAGCTTCAGTGTGTACTCTCCGACGGTACTGTTGCGGTAGACACAGAAGATGCTGTTGGCCGTCATGTCACCCGGTGCGGCCGGATCATAGGTGCCCATATCCAGATCAGTAAGGCCGGTAATTTTTATCAGCTCTGGAATAACCGCTTTTACTTCCGAGGTCGCTGTTGAATCAGTTGACGATAAGTCGCCATCGGCTGCAAACGCGATCCCGGCGCACAGAAAAGAAGCAGCGGTTGCTGCCTTTAGTAAAAGTGCTTTATTCATTTCAATCCCCTAATAGTTTTTAAGTTATAGCCAGTGGTTATGACGGGATTATTCTCAAGGCCGGCTATGGACGCAATAAAATTGCCGGAATTCTGTGATCTATGTCCAAAATTGTCCGTTAAAAGGGCGAAATAGCGGGTAAAGTGTGAACTGGTTCCTAAAGTATTTCCAAGCGCTGTCTATGAGATTGGCCGCGGGACGATCGTATTTCCTCCCGGGGAGGCGGGATTATTGATACTCACCGCTGTATTCACTAAGCTTCCAGCAGTGCTAATCAGATGACAACCAGACCAGGTGAAGAGGTATCAGTATGCATGAAAGATTGGAACTACTTGCAGCCATGCCGATATTTGGCGGCCTGGACGCAGCGACCCTTGAACTGCTTACCAGCCTGGCAAAACCCGTTGAGGTTGCTGTAGGAGAGCATTTCTTTAGAGAGGGCGATGAATTCCAAGCCATGTATGTTCTGCAAACCGGTCGCGTAGAGATCTACAAATCATGGCAGTCAACATCGAAATTATTACGCGGCATGAGCGCCGGAGATTGCTTTGGGGAGATGTCGCTTATCGATTTAGCTCCGCGCAGTGCCTCGGCGCGGGCGGTGGAGCCCTGCGCGGCGCTGCAGATCAGGCCAGCTATTCTGCATGAAATCTACCGGCACGATCCTGAACAGTTCACCATGCTACACATGAATATGGGCAGGGAAATATCCCGCCGTCTGCGGCACGTGGACGATTTATTATTCCGCGCCTTGATGGGCGAGGATTTGCCCGAAACCACGCTTCTGGATCTCTCCTGAGATTTATTAAGGCGATCTGCTGTAACGGTTTTCCAGCCTGGTACCCCATTGACTTGCCCACGCCCTGTAAATGGGCAAGCCATTACAGAGAGAGAAGTGGAACAGATGAAGGCAGTAGGCGTAGCAATCAGGAAGGGCCGCATCTGCGGGTATATCGCACCGGGATTTGAACCGTTGTTGGAGTCTTTCGCCCGTAACTTCAACGAGTTCGGCGATGTGGGCGCGGCCTGTACAGTGTATCACCGCGGTGACCGTGTCGCCGACCTGTGGGGTGGGCTGGCGGATGAAGCCAGCGAGCGTCCCTGGGAAGAAAATACGGTAACGCTGGTATTTTCTGCCGCCAAGGGCCCCACGGCCACCTGTATCAATCGCCTGGCGGAGCAGGGGCTGCTGGATGTGGATGTGCCCCTTGCCAGCTACTGGCCGGAATTCGGCTGCAACGGCAAGGAGCAAATTACCACACGACAGGTCTTGTCCCACAGGGCAGGTCTTGCCGCCGTGGAGGGTGAGCTGAGCCTTGAACAGGTGCTGGCCTGGGACCCGGTTGTGGAGGCGATCGCGGCGCAGGCTCCCAACTGGGAACCGGGCGCTTATCATGGTTACCACGCCCGCTCCTTTGGCTGGATCCTGGGCGAGTTAATTCGCCGGATTACCGGGCTGAGCGCTGGCCAATACCTGGCAAGGGAAATCACGGAACCCCTGGGCTTGCGCTACTGGGTTGGTCTGCCCGAGGAAGAATTGGGCAATTGCGCGCGCCTGATCCCGCCGCAGGGCGGTAGTGACGCGGTGGCTGAACTGCTAGGGGCAGACAGTCTCACAGCCCGCGTTATGAGTGGGCCCAACCAGCTTTTTGGCTATAACGAAATGTGGAATCGTGCCGATGTGCTCGCCGCTGAAATGCCATCATCCAACGGCGTGGGTGACGCCCGCTCCCTGGCCTACCTTTACGCCACCTTGATAGAGGACGGCAATGGCCTGTTGGGCGCAGAACAACTGGCGCGAGCGTGTGAAGAAAACTCCCGGGGGCCGGACGCCGTGATTTTCCATGAAACCTGCTTCGGACTCGGCTATATGTTACAGCCTTCCCTGGCCCCCGGTGCAGGGCCGGACTGCTTTGGTCATCCTGGTGCGGGCGGGGCCGTGGCATTCGCCGACCCCGCTGCACAGCTCAGTTTCGCCTACGTGATGAACGCAATGCAGTTTAACCTGGAGGGAGATCCCCGCGCTGTGTCACTGGTGAAGGCGGCTTATGAAAGTTTGCCACGGACAGCTTGAGAGCAGGCTCCAGCACACCTTGCTATAGCTGACTGCTATGGCGGGAAATTTGTCTATCCAGTTGCGTGAACCTGCCTTGGGCTAATTCATTGATCCATTCGCTGTTTGTCTCATCCAGATAGCAGTATATTTGGAGGCTCGGCTGGGAGAATTCAAGGTGGATAAACTCAACGTTCTGGACAAGTCCTTCCTGCGGCTGGAATCAGCACGACATCCTTTCCATGTTGCGGGACTGATGATTTTTAAGCTGCCGGACAAGGCACCTAAAAATCACCTGCGTAAAATGGTGGCCTGGGGGCAGCAACTCAATACTCTCTGGCCTATCCTGAATAAAAAACTTGTCGACCCGGAAGACCTGAGCAAAGGGGCCTGGGTGCAGGAGGACAATTACCAGCCGGAACGGCATGTGCTGCACTACGCGCTGCCACAGCCGGGTCGCATGGAAGACCTGGTGCAGCTGGTATCCCGCGCCCACGAGCGGCAGCTCGACCGCAGCCGTCCCCTGTGGGAATTGCATGTGATAGAGGGCCTGCCCAGAAACAGGTTCGCCGTGTACTGTAAAGTACATCACGCGCTGGTCGACGGGGTCGGCGGCATGAATATGCTCACCTCCCTGTTCTCGACCTCGCCCAGCAAGCGCACAGACGTGCCGGACATCGAGCCAATCATCGAGCAGCAGGCCGAGCGCCACTCGCTATTGCATGGGCTGGAAGATATGGGGCGGGGACTGCGCGAGCAATACCGCGCGATACCGCAATTGTCTTCCCTGCTGGCCCAGATGGGCCTGGATGCCCTGCGCGGGGCAGACGACGCAATGCAGCTACCGTTCACCGCACCACGCAGTATTTTCAATACTGATATGGATCCTGCCCGACGCGTGATCCTCTGCGACCTGCCCTTTGCCGCCGTGCGCAGCATGGCGAAAAATGCAGGGGGGAGCATCAATGATGTGCTGCTGGCCATCTGCGGCGGTGCGCTGCGCCGTTACCTGGTAGCACAGCGTGCTCTGCCGAAAAAATCCCTGGTCGCCGGCCTGCCGGTGTCAATCAAGTCGGGGGGCAAACAGGACGGCAACCAGCTGACTTTCATCCTGTGCCCTTTTTTTACCGACGAAAAAGACGACCTGAAGCGCCTGAAGCGGGTTATCAAAACGACTACCAGGGCAAAAGCCGATCTGGCGCGAATTTCCGCAGCAGCCGGCCAGGACTTCAGTAACCTGATCCTGATGCCCACAGTACTGCTGACCCTGAGTGGCAATGCGACCAGGATGTCCCCGGCTATCAACGCAATTTTTTCCAATGTCCCCGGGTCTTCCCGCAAGTTGTACCTGGAAGGTGCAGAGCTGGAAAGTCTCTATCCCTTGTCGGTGGTAACCGATGGTATGGGTATCAATTTGACGGTGGTGAGTTATGACAAAAAACTGTGCTTCGCGGTGACCAGTTGCCCTACCCAACAACCGGGCATCGAGCAACTGGATCAGTTGCTCAAGGAAAGCTTTCGCGAATTGCAGGCAGCGATCAGGGCGCAGTAGCGGCGCCGTGCCGGACTGTTTACGTCCGCGCAGGTCCTCTATAGTAAATCACCAGTAGCTGATGATTTACTATCGATCGAGAATCATCTCCTTTTGACAGTGACCTGGAATGCTTGCTCTTCGTTATCGGGATAAAGCCCTCGTGTGGAGACCAGATCTTCAAATACGGTATAAGCGTGGGCCAGCGCCTCCTGAATTGAATCGAAGTCGTCGCCATGATCCTCGGAATCGAGTGTCGATTCCTCATGTAGCTTCAATTTCCAGGCATACAGGCATTTGCCGGGTTCTCCAGTGGGCACGTCACTGGGTACGATGGTGATCTCGGGGGTGCTTATTGGCGTGGACATAACGACCTCCTTGGCAGTGATAGCTCAATTTCACTTACTGTAACGCCAGTCTTGCGTTCCCATATTGATTTGTATCAACGACCCATCAGCAGGAGGATGTAATCCTTTAATCATGTGCCAGTACACCAAACCACACCACACCACACCTCACAGGGAGATCCACGATGGACAAGCTGACTATCCGGGAAATCGAGACCACTGCAGTAATGGTGCCCTTCAAGCGGCCACCCGTAGCTCGCATTGGTGCACCCGATTCATGGCTCTTCATCCTGATCGATATCGTCACGGAAGAGGGTATCGTCGGGAGGAGCTATCTGCAGCCCTACGCGCCCTTTGCGCATCGTAATATTATTCCCGCAATCGAGGACCTGGCGGTCTTTCTTCGCGGCTCCAGGGTGGCACCGGTCGACCAGTTCAATCTGCTGGCGCCTATGGTCCAGCGGGTGATTGGTAGCGGGATCATGCGTATCGCGCTCTCCGGCCTGGACATGGCCTTGTGGGATGCCGCCGCAAAGGCTGCCGATCTCCCTCTTGCGGAGCTACTCGGTAGCTCTCTCGCACCGCTACCGTCTTACAATAGCAATGGCCTGTGGCTTATTCCTCACGATCGGCTGGCGGAAGAGGCCTGTGAACTACTGGAGGAAGGCGGTTTTCGTGCGGTGAAGGCGCGCGCGGGGCGCGGTACCTTGGCGGAGGATATGAAAGCGCTCGAGATCATCCGCGACGCCATAGGCGACGACGTCGACCTGATGGTGGATTTTAACCAGGCGATGCCCTATGGCGAGGCCCTGCAACGCTGCGTGGCCATGGACGACCTTGGTCTACTCTGGTTCGAGGAGCCGGTCATGTACGACGACTTCCGATCCTGCGCTGAGCTGCGCGGCAAACTGCGTACTCCGATCCAGATAGGCGAGAATTTCTACGGCCCGCGGGACGTCCACAATGCCATCGAGCAGAGAGCCTGCGATTACATCATGCCCGACATGATGCGTATCGGCGGGGTGACAGGATGGCTGCAGTCGGCACCCATCGCTGCCGCCGCCGGCATCCAGGTATCCTCTCACCTGTATCCGGAGGCGTCTGCCCATTTACTGCGAGTCACCCAGACGGCGCATCTGGCCGAGTGGGTGGATTGGGCCAACCCTATTCTCGAGGAACCGTGGCAAGTGGATGGCGGGTTCCTGCAGATGCCTGACCGGCCGGGGCTGGGGATTTCCTGGAACCAGGAGGCCGTCGACAAGTATCGCATCCAGTGAGTTGAAGAAGGCCGCGATCTTTTTGCCATGACAGATGATACGTGCGCAGCATTAGTAATTCGTTACGCACAGGCCGCAACTCTGCAATGATTTAGCTTTTGCTGACCACGTAGCTCAAAATCTCTACCACTTGCTCAGGGCTTTCTGTCCAGGCCAGAGCCGCAGCATCTACTTCTTTCAGCGGATGGATGATACTTTCGTCGTGCATAGTGATGTAGGGAGTGCCGTTGGCGGCACAATAGCCCGCATCGAAGGCGGCATTCCATTGCTTGTATTTGTCTCCAAAGCGAATCACCGCAATGTCGGCATGATCCAGCAGGTTTTTGCTGCGAATGGCGTTAACCTTCGCTGATTTATGATCCCGCCAGAATGAGTCAGCTTCCTTCCCCAAATGATCACCAGCTGCGTCACTGGCTTCATGATCGGTTACCGCTGAGCAGAATTCTATCGGTAGCTCCAGCTTTTTCGCCGCTGCCATGATCTGGTCGCGCCAGTCTGTATGAATTTCGCCAGAGAGATATACGGTCCATTTCATGTTGTGATCCTTTGCTTTGAGTATGTTGGAAGGAGGTGTCGCAGCGGTGGGAAAGATGACTATTGCGAGGCGCTGTTCATAGCAATAACGACTCGATACCGTGCAGCACCGCTGCGCAATCGCTTAACCGCTTCGTTAATCCGGGAAACATTGTATTCCTCTACATCAGGTTGGATGCCATGAAAGGCGGCGAAATCAAGCATCCTGGCCATGGTCGCCGGGGATCCGACCGGTGATGCTGACACTGATTTTTGACCTCGCAGTAGCGCTATCACACCTAGCTCCATCGGTTGCAAGGGTATGCCGACAAAATGCAGCCGGCCTTTGGGTTTAAGCGTATTCACGTATTCCGGCCAATCCAGGGTGACGCCTACCGTCGAGATAATGAGATCAAACGAGTTTATGTATCTCTTTATTTCCTCGGGATCAGTGGAGTCAATGGTGTGGCTAGCACCCATATCGAGTGCTTCCTGCTTTTTGGTTGCGTTGGAGGTGAAGGCGGTTACCTCACAACCCCAGGCATTCAGGAATTTGAGGGCCAAGTGCCCCAAACCGCCGATTCCTATCACCGCGACCTTGTCCGTGGCTTGAATGTCGAACTGAACCAGTGGGTTAAAAACTGTGACTCCACCGCA
>CBDTVJ010000065.1:0-13086 GCA_965363655.1 uncultured Halieaceae bacterium
TGATTAGCCGGCAGGCTATTGCTACCTTAGCCCTTGCCACGCCCCTATCGAAAAAATAGCACGAGTCTGTTTAGTGGCGCAATCGTACATATTGCAACAAAATTGATGGGCTGGAGAGTGATCGTGCAGGAGTGGTCGCTGTAATCAGGCGGCACGTCGACGTTCGGGGGTGTGCCGTCGATCATGGGCAATCAGCATACCATTGACGGTGAGGGGAAATGTCACAGCTTGCCCGCCGCGTCGGTCGGAGGGGCGGCGCACTACCATTTGCTGCTTCGCCGTTGTGGCGCTTCTGGGGTATTTTCGGTGATCATCTGAAACGTAGTTTCTGGCAGCCACAGTAAAGATGTAGGCAGATATCATTATCGCCCCGAAACCTAAAATACCCAGGATGATTAAAACCACATCCATTTTCTGACTATCCCGTGGCTATCTAGCGCGAACTTTATAATTGGTATGCAAGATCCGCGCCGATTTTGTTTGTGCTTATATTACAGCCGCTTGGGACAGTCTAACGAATACAACCGGTCTGCAACAACCGTGTTGTGTATAATTTTCTGACACAAAAGGGTTAGCGAGCGCCTTTTCCGAAGAGAACTACCTCTACCGTATTCAGGGAAATCATGAAATCCAGGAACAGGCTGTGGTTTTTCACATAATAAAGGTCGAATTGTAGCTTCTGTTTGGCGTCATTGACTGAGGCGCCATAGGGGTAGCATAGCTGCGCCCAGCCGGTTATGCCGGGCTTTACACAGTGTCTGGCATTGAAGTAGGGGATGCTTTCGGCCAGTTTCTCTACAAACTCGGGCCTCTCAGGGCGGGGCCCGATGAAAGCCATTTTCCCGGACAGGACGTTCAGGATCTGGGGTAGTTCGTCAATCCGGGTCCTGCGTATGAAGTTGCCGACCCGGGTAACACGGCTGTCGTTTGGTGTTGCCCAGACCGCTTTGCCATCGCCTTCAGCGTCTACTGTCATACTGCGGAACTTGAGTACGTGGAAGGTCTCTCCGTGCAGTCCAACGCGTTCCTGGCGGAAGAATACTGGAGATCCAAAGCCATCCTCCAGCCATATAGCCAGGGCGGTAAGCAGCATTACTGGCCAGGAGAACACCAGCAGCATGAAACTGGCAAAGATATCGAACCAGCGCTTGGCAAGGTTGGAGGATTTGCTGGAGGGAAAGTCATGGGTGAAGCTCATCCAGCCGGGCGTAGCGAAATCAACCAGGACCTTGCCCGCTTCCTGTTCGAAGAAATTCACCAGGTCGACCACTTTTACACCGTTGAGACGGCATTGGAACAGTTCATCTGCGGGCAGGCTGGCCTGGTCGTCATCCAGTGCTACCACGATCTTGTCGATCTCAGTCTGGCGAGTGTACTCTGCAAGAGGCTGCCGCAGATTGATGACGCGTTCACCTTCAATCCTGGCTTCTTCACCGCCCGCTCGCACGAATCCGACAATGGTAAAGCCCTGGCGGTCGCTGTTGCGGCGCATGGCGCTGGTGATAGTGCTGGCCGCATGGCCGGAGCCGTAAACCAGGACCCGGCTCTTGAACTGGTCCATGCTGGTCACATTGGTGAAAATCGACCGACTGATCAGGTTGCCCGTGAAGGCGACCATCGCTGAATACACAAAAATGCCGCGCCACAGGTGTAATTCGGGCAGCAGGTAGAAAATTACCGCCATGACCATGGTGGAGGCGATAAAACCACCGATGGTGCGCAGTAGCACTCCCGATGTGCCCTCTCTCATGCGCGGCTCGTAGAGCCCCATGGTGAACAGGCAGGTAACCGTGATCACGCCAAATAGCAGGGCGCGGCCGGGAATTTGGGGGATATAGTTCTGGAAACTGCCGGGTTCAAAGAAAAAATAGATATAAGTACCGGCATAGAATGCCAGTGTGAAGAGAATGACATCCACCAGGGCAAGCCAGGTGAATGACGAATGTACGTGATGGTTAAAAACCCTGACCGTGGCCATACAATTCCATTATCCAGAGACCGGTGAGCCTTGTTCCTGGGGGCACTGTAGCCTGCCCAGGCAAGAGCTCTCAAAATCCTGACTATTTATTTCAATCGGCGTACAGCTCTTGATGAATGCTAGTGATTGCTTTAGTTATCCACAGCGAGCTAAGTTACTTATCCACAAACGTGCCGACGCACTATTTAAAGTAGCACCTGAATATAAATCCTGCCAAAAAATAATCCAAAAAGTGTGATGTCTATCGCAAGTAGCCGCAGCTTGCTGTCACAATAGTATCTCACGCGGTGGTGGATGGCTCAGAAAGTAGTGTGGACTGGCTGAAAAACCATAGGCGCCAGACTGGAAAATCACGATAAGATCACCGACATTAGCCGGAGATAGTAGCATTTTATCTGCCAAAAGGTCTAATGGCGTGCACAGCGGGCCAACGACACTGGCAATTTCCCCTGTTGTCGCCGTCGACACGCTGTTGCCGACACATACGGGGTGGTTTTTTCGAATGACCTGCCCAAAGTTGCCTGATGCCGAAAGATGGTGGTGTAGCCCACCATTGGTAATCAAAAACGTCTCCCCGCGCGAATCTTTTCTATCCACCACTTCACACACGTAAATACCTGCCTCCGCAACCAGGTAGCGGCCAAGTTCCATCACGATCTCGGCCCCCGGCAGGCGCTCTCTGGCTGATTCCAGCAGTGGCAGCAGGTTAGTGGCGATAGCTTCCAGGTCGAGGCGTTCTTCCCCGGGAAAATAGGGTACCCCCAATCCGCCGCCGATATTCAGCCAGCGGACCGGGCCGGGAGCGGATTCGGCCAGCCGGAATGCCAGCTCAAACGTCTTGGACTGGGCCTCGATGATGGCCTCTGGCCGCAGGTTTTGGGAGCCGCAGAAGATATGGAAGCCCATAAACTCCAGCGGCAACGATGCCAGTGCAGCCAGCATGGCGGGAACGCGCTCAGCGTCGACGCCGAAAGGTTTGGGCCCGCCGCCCATTTTCATGCCGGAGGCCTTGAGTTCAAAATCGGGATTAACGCGAATAGAGACCGGGGGCCGTGTGCCTGTGGCTTTGGCCAGGGCGGCAATGCGGGCCATTTCCCCTTCGGACTCCATGTTGATGATCACCCCTGCGCTTACCGCTGCTTCCAGGTCGGCAGCTGACTTTCCCGGACCGGCAAAACTGATATGCAGTGGCGGGGTGCCTGTGTCCAGCGCCACCGCCAACTCGCCTGCAGAAGCCACGTCCAGGCCATCCGTGAGACCGGCGAGGTGCTGCACTACCGCCGGCATGGGATTGGCTTTCATGGCGTAGTGCAGGTGAATTCCCGCAGGCAGGGCGGCACGCAGCTTTTCTACCTGGTCGGCCATTACCTGGCTGTCGTAGGCGTAAAAGGGGGTGCTGCCCACCTCGGCCGCCACCTCCGTGAGCGAACGCCCGCCGATATGCAGGCAATTGTCGACAACCTTGAACTGGTCCATGGGGGCATGCCGGGGCCTGGGTCTGGATTGCTTGCTTTCTGTCACGTTGTGTCTTCCCGAAAAATATCCTGGTATTCGTTGGCCAGCGCCCGCCTGTCGATTTTGCCATTCTGGTTATGGGGTAGGCTATCGCGCACTATAATTGCCAAGGGCACCATGTAGTTAGGTAATTCCTGACGACAGCTGCTGAGTAATTGCGCCTCGATCGCATCCTTGTCCCTTAAACCCTCCGGGTGGCTGGCCACCAGGGCGATCGCTTGCCCGAGAGTGGCGTGGGGCAAGCCGAGGGCTGCAGCCCCGGCGATGCATCCCGAAGCATAGGCGATTTCTTCCACCTCCAAGGGGCTTACCCGGTAACCTGAAGTCTTGATCATTTCGTCCTTGCGGCTGACAAAGTAGAGATAGCCCTCTTCGTCCTGCACGACCTGGTCGCCTGACCACACCGCCAGTTCCGTGATGGGAACCTCCACAGCCTGGGTGGGGCTTGGTTTGAATCGTTCCGCCGTTTTCGCGGGGTCGTTCCAGTAACCCATTGCGACCAGGGCGCCACGGTGCACCAGTTCTCCTGGCTCGCCGGGGCCACATTCCTGTCCTTGCTCATTCACTACCAGGATTTCAGCATTGGGGATGGCCTTGCCCATTGACTCAGGGCGGGTGTCGACCTGGTCGGGTGGCAGGTAGGTGGAGCGGAAGGCCTCGGTGAGGCCATACATAAGAAACACGGCTGTATTAGGCAGCGCCCGCTGCAGGGCGCGGGTAGTTGGCACTGGCATGGCGCCCCCGGTGTTGGTGATGTAGCGCAGCGATTCAGCTGTTTCGCGCGGCCATTCCAATCCAGCCAATTGGTTCCACAGGGGCGGAACTGCTCCCAGGCCGGTAATTTTATAACGGGCCACGGCGCGAATCACATCCCGTGGCAGCAGGTAATCCATCAGTACTACCGAGGCGCCTACTGAAAATGCAGTGGTCAATTGGCTGAGACCGGCGTCAAAGCTCATCGGCAGTACCGCCAGTAAACGATCCCCGGGGGTGTTGCCCAGGTAGCTGGCCACACTGCGGGCCCCTGCCACCATATTGCGATGGGACAAAACGACGCCTTTGGGGTTGCCGGTGCTGCCGGAGGTATAGAGGATGGCTGCCATGTCGGTGTCTATGCGACGATGCGGCGCTTTCTTTACGTCGCATTTGCAAAAATCCGGGTATCCCATGATGGTCTTGCCATGCCCAGGCGTCAGTTCGGGTGGCTGCTCTTCCACCACCACGATTGTGTGCAAATCAGCGCAGTCCGGCAGAATCTCCTCCAACAGTTGCAGGCGCTGGCTGGAGGTGATCAATACGCGGACATTGCAGTCCGCGAGGATATACGCCACCTGTCGCGGCTTGAGCAGTGGATTGACCGGCACGAAACTGGCGCCGGCGGCTGCGGCACCAAACAAACCATAAACAGTCTCGGGCTGTTTTGGCAGATAGACCGCAACGCGCTCGCCGGCAGCGATACCCAGGGCCAGCAGGCCATGGGCGACGGTTTGCACCTCGTCGTGCAGATCGCTATAGCTCAGGGACTGATCCTTGAACATAAGCGCGATGGACCGGGGGGCGTGTTGCGCGCCGTCGGAAATCAACTGGTGGATCAGGTGTGACATAGGTTCCAGCTTACCGTGTTGCAGCTTGTCGATATAAAAATGCTATTGTAGCTTCTATAACAGAGGCCTCTTAGGCAAATTGTCTGATTAACAGCTGGTTGCAACAATGAAAAAGATTGCAAAGTGTGATCAAGCGCACAAGGGAAAATTTTCTCTCCTGCGACCCGGGTGCGTCGCTTTTTTGTGTTTGTCATTGGTCGCCCCGGGATGGGCCGCCAGCCTGCCAGATATAATCGACCAGATCCGTCCCAGCATTGTAGGTGTGGGCACAGCATATCCGCCCCGCCAGCCCAACCGCAAGGGGGCCCCGGTAAGCTATCGGGGAACTGGCTTTGTGGTAGGGAATGGTCGCCAGGTCATCACCAATGCCCATGTGGTTCCCGATCAGTTGGATACCGAGCACCACCAGTACCTTGCGGTTTTTGCTGGTCGGGGAGCCAAAGCCAGGGCGCTCACTGCCCGGGTAGTACACACTGACGTAGAGCATGACCTCGCGCTGCTGGAAATCGAGGGTGCGAAACTGCCGGCTATGCAACTGGGCGATTCAACTGCAGTGCGCGAGGGGCAGGAAGTCGCTTTCACTGGTTTTCCAATAGGCGTTGCGCTGGGCCTTTACCCGGTCACACATCGGGGCATGATCGCCGCGATATCTCCCATGGCCCGACCGGCTGAGCAGGCCCGAACTATTAATGCGGCCCAGATGCGGCGCTTGCGAACGCCTTTCAATGCGCTCCAACTGGATGCCACCGCCTACCCTGGCAATAGCGGCAGCCCGGTTTACATGCCAGATACCGGGCGTGTGGTGGGGGTGATCAATAGCGTGCTGGTGAAAGAGAGCAAGGAATCCATGCTGCAGAAACCCTCAGGGATCAGCTATGCCATTCCAGCTGAGTTCGCGAAACAACTGTTACAACGCCAGTAACAGGAGCCCGGCGCCTTGAATCAGCATAGATCAGCTCTGAACATACTGTTCTATCTGGTTTGCTTTGGCATTGTCTACGGGTCGCTCTTCCCTTTTCAGTTTGCGCTGGCGCCCGATCGGGCCGTCGTCGATCATTTCCTGGTGTCCTGGAGAACCGTTTCCGGTACAGGGGATATTCTTGGCAATATAGCCCTGTTTATGCCCTTTGGCTTGCTAGCCCACCTGCTGTCGAATCTGCCCGGACGAAGCTATGGCAACAGACGATATTTTGTTTTGGTGTGGTTGCTGGTGGCTGTGGGCTCACAGCTAGTACAATTTTTTGTGCCGGGCCGGGATCCTTCGATTTTCGATCTCTACTGCAACGCGGCTGGCACTGTTGCGGGGTGGGCTTTGCTGCGTTTCATTCCCGAAAAAACCACATCGGGCCTGGTAAGTGTAAACCTTCCGCATCAAATTTCTCTTGTGTTGCCATTGCTGTGGCTGGCTTCCGAGCTTATTCCTTTTGTCCCTACCATTGATTTCCAGGCATACAAGAACGCCATCAAGCCGCTGTTCCTGTATCCACAGTGGTCGTGGTATGACGCTGTGTTGCAGGCCAGTTGCTGGGTGGTTTGTTTCTATCTCCTGAGCAGGTTTGCTGGTGTCAGTCTGCCCCTGCGTCGCCTGTTGCCAGGCATGGTTGCTGTTGTTCTGCTGAAAGTTATCATTGTGAAAAATAGCGTATCGGTCACTGATATTGTCGCAATAGCGGTAGCGTTGGCGGCATGGGTTCCACTGCGCAAGCGCCACCTGCGACCGCGGACGCTAGCCTATGTGCTGTTGTTCAGTGTTGCTATTAGCAGCCTGTTCCCGTTTTTCCCTCGCGCTACATCCGCCGCTTTTGGATGGATTCCATTTTCCGGGTTCCTGCAAGGCTCGATGCTGGTCAATGCCACTGCCTTGTGCCAGAAGCTGTTTGTTTTTGGGTCACTGGCATTTCTCACGCAGCAGCTTGATGGTGGTTGGAAGAAGCGTTCGCTGCTGATTGCCCTGGTGCTGGCCGTAGTGGAGTTTGTGCAGGTGTGGGTGGCTTCAGGTACACCGGAGATGACTGATCCGGTGCTGTTTTTGGGAATCGCCTGGTTGTATTCCTCGGTCGGGAAACAGGGGGTCGCCACGGTTGGCCCGGGTCGATTTTCACCACAGAGGACTGTGGTTGGGAATGAATCCTCCCTTGGTACATGGGCATTGGTCTCCGGTGTTAAAAAGCGGGTCGCGATTATTGTCGCAGTCTATTGCGCGCTGACAGTTCTTTCCCTGCAAGTCGTGCTGGGCATGAAGGGAGTCCCTTATAACGTCCGCGATTTATTTGGCGGTCGTGGCGATGGGTTCGATTTTCTGTTCTTCAGTCTATCGCTTCTATCGATAGGCTGGGGTAGTGCATGGCTGGGGAGGGTGCTCGCATCGACGCGTAGGCCTTCACTGGCGGTACCCATCTCACTTTTAAAGTTAGTAATGATGATCTACTTTTTTCTGTGGATGAGTGTTACAGGTGAAAGTCTCAGAGATATTCTCGGCGCAAATGTTTTCGATCGTCGATTGGAAGAGGGGGTGGTGCTGGGCAAGTTCGGCATCAGTCTTGTTCGCTATTTCGGGATTGATACCGTGCGTAGCGTCACTGATTTCTTTGAGCCGATAGTGCGGCTTGCTGCGCTGCTAGGGCCTCTCTTGATAATGGCTGGTTTCAGTCTTGCGGTAATGCAGCGACGGACCTGGAAGTCAGCGCAGCAGTGGAGTTCGAGTAAAAATTTTATAGGAGCATGCCTGTGGCTTTTGCCCTGGCTCTATATTTGTAAGCGCGTTGCTTTCGACTGGGCAGCAACGGATAATCTTTCCGAGCTTATTGCACGCGAGAGAGATTGGGGCGTTGGTGGCGGCGCTTATCTGTATTTGCTGGTTCTGTCGCTTACGTCATTGAGTGCTTTGCTTGCCTGGGGATATTTCAGGAAACCCAAAGGGCTGCTGGTCAGCTTTATTGTCCTGTTGGCCAGTTTGCCTATTACCTGGTTTTTGTTAAACCATGGCCTGGAGCAGAATATCCTCAAGTACGGCAGAAGCTTTTCAGCCGTTAATTTCCTGTTGGGGCCAGATCGACAGGGTCTTATCAGTGGGCCAGAACTGTTTTTCCGTTGGTCCCTGGTGCAAGGGTTTTTTGCCGGGGGTGTTGCTTGCAGTGCAATACTTTACCTGCAATGGTCGAGGCTGGCCGCACCTGCAGAATCACGAAAGGATCCTGCGGCAACCCCGGTGGAGCTGCGAGTGTATAGCCACCAGTGGGAGTTCCTTCACGGTCAGGCTAAGGCGATGAATTTGTCCCTAAGTGATCTTGTGCACTCGATCATCGCATATTTCGGCCGCGAGATAGCAGTTTCACCTGATAGCATAGCTGTATTGCAGGGCTATCTCGGCCGGAGCCAGGCAGGGGGCAAGGTAAGTTTGGCGCCGGACAAAATTGATGTGGAGCTGACGCCAGAAGCGCGGGATGTTCTTGTTGCTATTGATCCAGGTGCTGGTCACAGTGAATCGAGAATTTTCCGGAAACTGTTGGAAATATTTATGGCAGTTGCCAATGAGCAGAGTGGCAAGCCGTAATGTTTCGGCTTGCTTGTGATAGTTTGTAAACGTCCACAGCCTTGATCGGGGTGCAAGAGAGGTTTAAAAAGATAGTATGATAGGTGACCTAGATACTGGGCAAGAGGAATTAAGGTAGATGTCCGCCTCTACAGAAGAAGTAATACTGAACCTTCATCGCTCCCAGGCGAAGTTTCTGCAGCGTTTGGCAGCCGCCACCGAACTGGAGCCCTCGGGTGTCTGTCAGCGCCTGATTGATCTTGCGGTGAGGTCGGAGCCCGATTGGCAGGATGATCCGCTTTATAGTGCGGCCGTGCAAAAGGAAATGAAGGGCTTGTCCCGGGCTTCGGGGGACGGGGGTTGGGTGCAGGTGCCTGTTGCACTGGACGCCGCGCACTTTGAAGGCCTTGAGGTATTCGCCGCTCGTTCCGCCGCGAGTAACTCCAAGGCAATGCGCCACTTGTTGGCGGGTTGTATGGCGAAGTTCAGTATTGCCTCTGGCAAACGGGAGTCGTCCCGCAGATCCCACTTGGGTCCGCTAGCTTTTCTGGGGGATCATTCCATCATTACAGTAGGTATTGCCGTAGCCGCTTTGCTGGCAATACTATCGGGTATGGGTATCTTTGCACTGCAGGAAGAGCCCTCGGTTAAAGTGGGCCCGCATTGGGCGGGGAACGAAGCCGGTTTGATACTCGATCCCCACACCCATTCCAGTTTCTCGGACGGTGATTTGTCCACGGCAGAACTGGTGGGCCTGGCGGTAGAGAATGGCTGCGATGCACTTGCCATCACCGACCATTCCGAAGCAGGCGGCGCGGTAAGTGACGCTCAATTGCTGGAATTGCAAAGCCTGCGGGAGCAGTATCCGGATTTGCTGCTGTTCAACGGCGTCGAACTCAACATGGCCTCCTATGGCGGTAGGGAGCATGCTGGCCTGATTGCTGATCCGCTGGTCGGCATTGAAACATTGCAACAGCTGCGCAATGTTGCCGAACGCAGCATCAAGAAAACCAGGAATGTTGGGGCCTCGCATACCGCCGACAAGCAACTTCTGCAGTTTATCTCCGACCACCAGTCGCTCCAAAATGGCCTGTTACTGGTGTATAACCACCCCACCAAAAAGGACCCCAGCCTGTCGGAAAATATCGCTGATCTCGAGCGATGGAATGAACTTTCGCCGGTCTTTACTGTTATGGAGGGCGGCCCGGGGCGCCAGAATGCGTTCGTAATTGGCGATTACGAAGAACCGTACCTCACCGAGGACGGTTGGGATCCCGCTGTGGCGGATATCGGGGGTATGTGGGATCAGTGGTTGTCCGGGGGCCAGCAACTGTGGGGCGCGCTGGCATCGTCCGATTACCATAACAGCCGCCTGGACAAGGCGCCCTGCGCCTTCTCCCGCACTCATCTGATCGTTCCGGAACAGAGTTACCGCGGAGTGCTGATGGCGCTGAGGTCGGGGACGTTCTGGTCGGACCACGGCCGCATCCTTAATCAGTTGTGGTTTTCTTTAGAGGTGGACAGCCTGGGGCAGGCTACCTTCCCGGGGTATACCGCATACCTGGGGGACAGGGAGAGCCTCGGCGTGCTGAAGTTAGTGATCGAACGTGGCCCGGGGAGTGTCGGGCTGCCGCTGCAGGTAGAATTTATCGGGGATTGTCGATCGGGTGAGTCGGAAGTGCTTGCAGTTGAGGAAATTGCAGCCGATAGCGACTCGGTTTCTGCGGTGGTTCCTCTGGCGGCTACTGGCGATGATGACAAGAGTTGTACAGTGCGCGCGCGAGTGCGTTTGAGTCGGGCCAACGCGTCGGACTACCTGGCTTACACCAACCCCATACGCTTGATCCTGGATTGACGCTTTCTGTCTATAATAAATCTGGATACACAGTTTGAGGCGATGCCGTCCACGGGGCGCAGGCTGTGGGAGGACGTAGTTTGAACCTCTTTGAACGCAAGATCCAGGTCCTGATGGTATGCACCGAGAACATCTGCCGGTCTCCTTTGGCCGAGGGCCTGTTGCGCCACCATATTCAGAACTCCGATTTGCGGGACAGGGTTAAAGTCAGTTCAGCTGGCACCCGGGCGGCAATGCCGGGGCGCAAGCCAGACCAGCGTGCACAAAAAGTGGCTGCTGCCGCGGGTATCAATCTCGGGCGGATAAGATCCAGCAAGGTCTCGGAACGTGATTTCCTGCGCAGCGATTATATCCTCGCCATGGACCGCAATAACCTTCGCGACCTGCAGGCGCTTTGCCCGGCAGCGCACAGGCATAAAATCAGTTTACTGCTTAGCCACCTGGCAATAAGTGAAGTGGATGAAGTTCCCGATCCGTACTACGGTAGTGTGGAGGGTTTCAAAAATGTGTTTCTGTTGATAGATGCAGCAGTGCTCAGTCTGGTAGCACAACTTAGTGACCTCGATTGGCCACCGTAGGGCTTTACTCATAGAGTGGTGGGCGCTACTGTATGCCTCGAATGGCCTGGGCAGGGAAGCATCTCCGGGAATGGGTAACAGTTGGGGAATCTCATGAACACAAAAACCGAGGGGTCTGGGCAGGAAAAAAAGGCCTCGCTGGTACAGGATTTCCAGGATTTCTTCGATCTCGAGCTGGCTAGCTCTGCGAAGCAACTGGAGAGCGTCTACCGGATGCGCTACCGGGTCTACTGCGAAGAGTTCGAGTATGAACCCGCCTCTGCCTTTCCTGACCAGTTGGAAACGGACGAGTTCGACGCGCATGCCAGTCATTGTCTGGTGACCCATAAATCTACTGGTATGGCGGCGGGATGTGCCAGGTTGGTTCATGCGGATGAAGAATCGCTAATGCCCATGGAGAAGTTTTGCTCCCAGGCCATGGATGAGTCGATCATCCGGTCATTTGATGGCAGGCGCGACACCATCTGTGAGTTTTCCAGGCTGGGTGTGGATGGCGCTTTTCGTCGCAGGGCCGGTGAGCGCATGTCGCGCTTCGGTGAAATTTCGTCACTGGATTTCAGCAAGCACGAAGAGCGCACGTTTTCTGTTATTGCTATTTCCACTATTCTCGCGGCATTTGCCATGAGTGACCTTATTGGTAAGCCCCACTGTTTCGCCATGATGGAGCCATTCCTGCCCCGTCTGCTGAAGCGCTCTGGTATTGTGGTTCACCCCGCCGGGGAGCAGATCGAGTACCACGGTACCCGGGCGCCCTATTATTTTGAAACGCATGCTTCCGTCGGCGGTATGGCGGTTGAAATGCAGGATTTCTACGGCGTAATCCGCGCCAATTTTGAACGCTCCGGACTGCGTGGCCAGAATGGTCCCGCCGCAAGATCTGCCCCTTCCCGCTCGGCTGATAGCCGCCCAGACTGGGCATGGCCCCGCTTGATCACGCCAGGGTTTGCTGTTTGACGAGCTTTTGGCCACCTGTACTGTAAAAAATGGCAATATGAGCCATCCGTGCGGCCCGATTTCATCCCAATTTCCCTCTCGATGCAGTAAAATCGACGAAGCGATCCCAATAGCAGCTCTAGAGTCCTGTTTGTGCCAACTATTGCCATCTATAACCGACGAATTGTGCGTTCCCCTTGAATAATATGCGGGTTGAACCCCGAGTGTTGCTGGGCGTTAAGCGGGGTTGCCCGGCACTGAATTTTACTGTGAAGGAGTCGATAGCCCAGCATGGAATTTGATTACCACGAGGCATTTTCCCGCAATCTGGGCTGGGTCACCGAGGCCGAGCAGGAAATTCTTCGGAACAAGCGCATCGCGATTGCCGGGATGGGGGGTGTGGGCGGCAGCCACCTTCTCACTTTGACTCGCCTGGGTATCGGCGCTTTCAATATCGCGGATTTCGACCAGTTTGAACTGCCCAACTTTAACCGCCAGGCTGGCGCCAGTGTCAGCCATCTCGGTCAGCCCAAACTGGACGTCATGTCCACGCTGGCCCTGGATATCAATCCGCATTTGGACCTGGGTAAATTCCCGACCGGTGTGGACACGGACAATCTCGATGACTTCCTCGACGGGGTCGATCTGTATGTCGATTCCCTGGACTTCTTTGCCCTGGAAATACGCAGGGAGGTCTTTGCCGCCTGCTATGAGAAGGGGATACCCTCGGTTACCGCTGCACCATTGGGTATGGGGGCAGCCTTATTGTGCTTCCTGCCCGGAAAAATGAGCTTTGACGAATACTTTCTGCTGCAAGGACAGAGTGAGGAAGAGCAGGCCCTGCGCTTCATGCTGGGCCTGGCACCCGCGCCACAGCATATGTCCTACCTTGTCGATGACAGTCGTATAGACTTCAATGCCCGCAAGGGCCCTTCCACCCCCATGGCCTGTGAACTATGCGCCGGCTTTGCGGGAACCTATGCACTAAAAATACTGCTTAATCGCGGTGAAGTGCTCGCCGCTCCCAGGGGTATTCACTTCGATGCCTACCGCAATAAACTGGCCACCACCTGGCGCCCCGGGGGTAATAA
>CBDTVJ010000066.1:0-13000 GCA_965363655.1 uncultured Halieaceae bacterium
TTGTCTGTGCGATCAATCCTTTTCTGGTTAAATGCATACAAATTCATTTTTTTTGCTTGATGTCATCCCCCGTAACCGGCTTACACAACCCGTAGTGGGGGGTTACCGTAAAATCTGGAAGTCGTTTTAGTAGCTTGTGCTTCGCCCCGGCCGGCAGCGCATCAACAACCTGAAGTAAGTGGAGACCCCTATGCCCAACCCGATCAAGAAACGATTGGCGGACCTTCTCGACCATGACCTGTTCATTCCGCGTGAGCTGAGTTGGCTGTCTTTTAACGCCCGTGTTTTACAGGAAGCGGCGGATGAGACGGTGCCCATCATTGAGCGGCTGCGTTATCTGGGTATCTTTTCCAATAACTCCGATGAATTCTTCCGGGTGCGAGTGGCGGAAGTCCGGCGTTTGATTTCGGTTTCGGCAGGTGAAAACAGGCAGCAATCCAAGGACCTGCTCATTGCGATACAGAAACGCGTGGTGGAATTGCAGAAAGAGTTTGATCGCATCTATATCGATGTCATAAAAGGCCTGGCAGCGCGCAAGATCTACCTGATCAATGAACAGCAGCTGGATGAAGGGCAGGCCGCCTTCGTGCAGTCCTACTTCACCAGCAAAGTGCTGCCGGAACTGGAACCAATATTGTTGCGCGAGGGGCAGGCTATCCCGGCCTTGAATGATGAATCGATCTACCTGGCGGTGGATGTTAAATCCGGGGATGCGTATCACTACGCAGTGGTTGAAGTGCCTACCGACCACCTCGATCGATTCGTGGAGATACCTCGGCGCAAGGGCAAGGGCGGCAAGGTTTTTATTGTGCTGGATAACATCATGCGCGCGTGTCTGCCGCAGATGTTTCGCGGCGTGCTGCCTGTAGATAGCGCGCGGGCCTACTGTTTTAAATTTTCTCGCGACGCGGAACTGGAAATCGATACCGGTATTAGCCAGAGCCTGATCGACAAAATGGCCAGGAGCTTAAAGCAAAGACGCAAGGCCGATGCCGTGCGTATGGTGTATGACGGTAAAATGCCCCAGCGTCTGCTTGATTTCCTGTGCAGCCGTTTTGGTTTTGGCAAATACGACAGCCTTATCGCAGGCGGGCGCTACCATAATTCCAAGGACTTTATGGGCTTTCCCAATGTCGGCCCGAAGTACCTGGAGTTCAAGCCATTGCCGCCCATTCGCATCCCGCGCCTGGATGAGCCCGGCAGTATTTTCGAAACTATTCGAGAGAAGGACGTATTCCTGTATTACCCCTATCATCCCTTCGATTACGTGGTCGATCTGCTCAAGACCGCTGCTTTGGACCCCCACGTTACCAAGATCAAGATTTGCCTGTACCGGGTTGCGCGGGATTCCCGGGTGATCGATGCCCTGGTAAACGCAGTGGATAACGGCAAGCAGGTGTTGGTGGTGGTGGAACTGGCGGCGCGTTTCGATGAACAGGCCAATATAGACTGGGCCCAGCGTCTTACTGAAAATGGCATCGAGGTTATTTTTGGTATTCCCGGTCTCAAGGTGCACAGTAAACTGCTTTTGATAGAGCGCAGGGAGGGCAATGCGTCACGTTTCTACAGCCACATCGGGACCGGTAACTTCAACGAAAAAACCGCCAGGCTGTACACCGATTTCACCCTGATCACACACGACCAGAATGTGGGCAAGGATGTTCGCAATGTGTTCGAGTTTCTCCAGTACACCTATCGCCGCCCCAATTATCGACTGCTGCTGGTGTCACCACACTCGGCCCGCTCTGGTCTGCTGGAGATGATCGAGCAGGAAATCACCAATGCACAGGCGGGGTACCGCGCCTCCATGACCCTCAAGTGTAATAACCTGGTGGATAAGGAGATGGTGCTCAAACTCTATGAGGCCAGCCACGCTGGTGTGGAGATTCGTCTCATAGTGCGGGGGATGTGCTCGCTGCTGCCCGGCGTCAAGGGGATGTCCGACAATATCCAGGCTATCAGTATTGTGGATCGCTACCTGGAACATCCCAGGGTCTATGTGTTTTACAACCGCGGTAAGCCGCGCTACATCATCGGTTCAGCCGACCTGATGACGCGTAACCTGGATTATCGGGTGGAAGTGCTCTGTCCGATATTTGATGAAGATGCCCAGCGTATGATCCAGGATACGCTGGACCAGCAGTGGCACGATAATGTGCGCGCGCGCGAACTGGACAAGAATCAGTCCAACGCCTACGTAAAAAGCCGGCCAAAAGCCGCGAAGATACGCTCCCAGGAGAGTATTCACCGCTACCTCTCCACCGGTAAGTTGCCGCGCTATCCCAAGTCGCGCATGAACCAGCCCGCCAGGCGCCGGCGCGTGCCCAAAACCTGAAGGCCTTGTTACTTCTGGTGTTTGCTGGTGTACACTCTCAGGCCGTTTGTGAATGTCATTTTCAACGACATTTTATTACTGCAGCAGGCCCCGTTTTGGTGGCCGGCCTGAAAGGAGAAATACCATGATTGCATATACCACAATAGGTGTATCGGATATTGAGAAAGCCAAAGCCTTTTACCTGTCGCTGCTGGAAGACCTGGAACTGGCGGTTTTTATGGATTTGGGTCGTCTCGTTGCCATGGGTACCCCCGCTGGAGGTCCGATGCTTGCCATTTGCACACCCTATAATGAAGAGGCGCCCAACCCGGGCAATGGCAACATGATCGCAATTGCTGCCGGCTCCACTGAAATGGTAGACAAGCTGCACGCCAAGGCCCTGTCTATGGGCGGCACCGACGAGGGAGCAGCGGGAAGCCGTATGGACGGTTTCTATGGCGGCTACTTCCGCGACCCTGACGGCAACAAAATCTGCTTTTGCCACTTTGGCTAACAGCCACCCTCAAACGCCAGGCTAAACCTATGGCTGGAAGCAGTTTGCTGCTACTGCTGGACGATATCGCTGCGGTCCTCGATGACGTGGCGCTGATGACCAAGGTGGCGGCCAAGAAAACCGCGGGCGTGCTGGGTGATGACCTGGCGGTCAACGCCGAGAAAGTCACCGGCGTGGATCCTGACCGGGAGTTGCCCGTGGTTTGGGCGGTCGCCAAGGGATCCCTGCGCAACAAGTGCATCCTGGTGCCGGCAGCCTTGGGGATTTCTACCGTTGCTCCCTGGTTGATTACACCCCTGCTGATGTTGGGAGGGCTGTTCCTGTGCTATGAGGGCTTTGAAAAGATCGCCCATGAATTCCTGCACAAGGCAGAGGAGGAGGCGGAGCACGAGGAGCTCATCGAACAGCTGATGGACCCGTCAGTAGACCTGGTGCAATACGAAAAAGAGAAGATCAAGGGTGCGGTGCGCACGGACTTTATCCTTTCGGCGGAAATCATTGTACTTACCCTGGGTATTGTCGCCGACATGAACTTTACCACCCAGGTACTGGTGTTGTGCAGCATCGCGCTTGTCATGACGGTGGGTGTGTATGGCCTGGTGGCGGGCATTGTGAAGCTTGACGACGCCGGCCTGTACCTGATGCAGCGAGAAGGGGAGGGAGCGTGGCTGCGGCTACAGCACTGGTTTGGTGCTCGCCTGTTGAGCTTCGCGCCCTGGTTGATGAAGGCGCTGGCGGTGGTTGGCACCATCGCCATGTTCATGGTGGGAGGCGGTATTATCGTGCACGGCTTTCATGCACTGGACGAAGCGATCAAGGTACTCGCTACGCGGATTGATGAGATTGCGCTGGTCGGCCCGCTGCTGGGTGCGCTGACACCCACCCTGGCTGGCGTGGCCATCGGCATGCTGGCCGGTGCCGTGGTGCTGGGGCTAGTCAGCTTGATACAGCGCCTGCGGCCTTCCTGAGCCACAGTTCTCACTTCAACACTGAGTTCACTTCAACACTTAGTTCACTTCAACAGGGAGCCAAGTATGCCCCGAAACAGTTTACGTCCCAGGTTGCTGCCCGCCGCCCTGGCCATGCTCTTGAGAAATGCTTCACCGGCGCTTTCGCGACTGCGGCCCTTGGCCTTGGGCTTGCTCTTTTCCTTGGTCGCGCGTGCGGCCAGCTCCGCTTCCTGCTCCTTCTTTTGGCGGGCGGCCGTGCGTTCCAAAAGTACCTCGTGGGCAGAGCGGGGGTCCAGGGTTTCGACATAGCGTTTCTGGTTGATGTCCTTCGCCAGTATCGCCTTGCGTTCTGCCATGGTGGCTTTGCCCATGCGTGAATGGGGCGGGCGCACCAGTACCCGTTGCACAGGGGCAGGGATACCTTTTTCCTGCAGGGTTGAAACCAGCGCTTCCCCGACGCCCAGCTCAGTAATAACGGTGACGGTGTCCAGTTCAGGGTTGGTCCTGAACGATTGTGCCGCTACCCTGACCGCTTTCTGTTCTTTTGGTGTGTAAGCTCGCAGGGCGTGTTGTACCCGGTTGCCCAGCTGGCCCAGCACGCTGTCGGGAATGTCACTGGGACTCTGGGAAATAAAGTAAATGCCGACACCCTTGGAGCGAATGAGACGCACCACCTGCTCGATTTTTTCCAGCAGGGCCTTGGGTGCATCGCGAAACAGTAGATGAGCCTCGTCGAAGAAAAACACCATGATCGGTTGTTCCGGGTCGCCCAGTTCCGGCAGGTTTTCAAACAATTCCGAGAGCAGCCAGAGCAGGAAAGTGGAGTAAACGCGGGGATTCATAATCAGCTGGTCAGCCGCCAGGATATTGATGATGCCACGGCCGTCCCGGCTTTTTTGCATAAAGTCGTCCAGTTCCAGCGCCGGCTCACCGAAGAATTTATTGCCACCCTCCCGCTCGAGCATCAGAAGTCGGCGCAGGATGGCGTTGACGGAGGCTTTGGAGACGCCGAACCCGGTTCCCAGCTCTTTGCTGTTGTTGCCCAGGTACTCCAGGGTGGTGCGCAAATCCGGCAGGTCGACCAGTAGCATGCCCTCCTTATCGGCAAAATCGAACACCAGCATAATGATACTTTCCTGGGTCTCGTTGAGATCTAGCAGGCGTGAGATCAACTGGGGGCCCATTTCCGAGATGGTAGTGCGAACCGGTGTGCCTTTTTTGCCGAAGAGGTCCCAGAAAGCCACGGGATAGCCGCGCTGTCTGTAGTTTTCGATACCAATTTTCTGCACCCTTTCATCCACTTTCGGGTGTGGCTTGCCCGGCTGGCTCATACCGGAAATGTCACCTTTCACGTCCGCCAGGAAGACAGGAATGCCCAGGTCGGAAAATCCCTCTGCCAGGCATTGCAGGGTGACCGTCTTGCCGGTGCCGGTAGCGCCTGCCACCAGGCCATGCCGGTTGGCGTAGCGTGGGTTCAGGAATATCTTGCCAGCGTCAGAGCCGCCAATGAGAATGCCGTCGGTCATTATTTGATTATCCTTGCGTGGGGACTGTTGTCCGGGAAAGAGCAGAGTATAATCAAGGTCAAAGATGTATTCGACAGGAAAATGCAATGCGTTGGAAAGGTGGCAGGAAAAGTGGCAACGTAGAGGACCGGCGCGGGCAGAGCGCAGGTTATCGGGCGGCGGGGGTTGCGCCCCTGGCTTTGCGGCTATTACCGGCGCTGATACGCACAAAAGTCGGGCGAATCATCCTGGTAGTGGGCGTACTGGCTATATTTGGCGGCCGTATGCTGGGTGTTGATGTGCTGTCCCTGTTTACGTCGGGGGGTGGAGGGCAGGTTGCCCAGCAACCCGCACAGCTGAGCGAAGCCGATCAGGAAATGGCGGAATTTGTAGCGGTTGTGCTGGCGGATACGGAAGATACCTGGCACGGCATATTCAGCCAATTAGGCGGGCAGTACAAGGAGCCAACACTGGTGTTGTTCACTGGGCGGGTCAACTCGGCCTGTGGCAGCGCCACTGCTGCCGTCGGTCCGTTCTACTGCCCCGGAGACCAGCAACTCTATATCGACCTGTCCTTTTTCCACGACCTGAAAGTGCGCCACGGCGCCCCTGGCGATTTCGCCCAGGCCTATGTCATCGCCCACGAGGTAGGGCATCACGTGCAGACACTGCTGGGCATCAGCTCCAAGGTGCGCTCCGCGGGTAAAGGGCGCAGTGAGGCGGAAGTCAATGAGCTCTCAGTACGCCAGGAGCTGCAGGCTGACTGCTTTGCGGGCCTGTGGGGCTATGCGGCGAACATCGATCGGAAATTGCTGGACCCCGGCGACCTGGAGGAAGCGTTACAGGCGGCGACAGCGATCGGCGACGATCGCCTGCAACGTGACGCCGGACGCCAGGTGGTGCCAGACAGCTTTACCCATGGCACCTCGGCGCAACGCGTAACGTGGTTCAACAAGGGCTTCACCACCGGTGATTTCGAGGCCTGCGATACTTTCTCGGCCAGGGGAATTTAAGGGCAGCGACTGCGTGGTAATCGACGATTAATTGACCGGGTCTGTAACGGAGGCCGCGACCATGGGATCCACTATAAAGTCTTCGAGAAACCACGCCGAAAAGGTGTGGCGTCCATCCACGCCTGATTTCGCGTAGATGGTCGAGGCCTGCTGGCGAACGGTCTTTTCCTTGGTATTGCGCACCGCAGAAATCTCTTTGAAGCTCAAGCCCTTCAGCAGTAGCATCGCCACCTGCTGCTCACTCCCTGTAAGTTGCCACTCATCGAACTGCTGGTGAATCACCTCACCGTATTCCCTGCGCGCGCTGCGCATTTCATTAGTGATGTGTGCCAGCTGCTGATCAGAGGTGGACAGGGTTTGTTTCAGGTGATCCAATTGCCGGGTACGCCGCCGCATTTCGACAATCAGGTAGAGCATACCGAGCGCGGCGACCAGTACGATGATGCTTTCCTCCACGATATGCCAGCGGGGAACGCCCAGGCTGATGTCAGTCACCACGTCGGCCAGATTGAGCAGCATAATTATACCGAGGGTAGCGGCGATCGCGAGGTCTTTCATTTTATTCCATTAAAACAACTGGCTAGCGCTTATGGGGCATGTGTACCATAGGCGCCGATTATACATTTGTCCGATGTGCGGGGAGTCATTTTGCCTATGATAGCGCGCCATTGGAAGAAACATTGGTTTGCCCATATGAATCCCCTCGTACGCACCGTGGTGGTGCTGCTCCTCAGCCCGCTGTTGGCCCAGTTTTCCCTGGCCCAGTCCGTTTCTCAATTGTCGCTGCAGGAGGTCCTGCAGGTCGCGCTACAGCGTGACTCCGTAGCTCCAGAGGCTGCGGGCTCACCGCAATACCAGGCTTCTGCCTGGCTCGCGGGTTTGCCCAGCCTGGGCGTCAGTTACCTGGAGAGCAACGAGCGCGATGGCATCGATGAGACAGAAGTAAGCCTGAATTTGCCCATAAAGTCTGCTCGGCGACGCGATGCGGACAAGGCGCTGCTGAGCCTGTCTGCCCAGATGGATGAACTCAATCGCTTGCAGCGGGAATTGTATTTCTCCGGCCTGATCCGCGAGGCCCTGTGGTCCTGTCGGATAGCGGATGCCCGCAGCCGGTTTGCGCTGGAAAAGAAGCAGTTGCTGCAGCAAATGGAACAGCGTCAGCAGGCGTTACTGGCGGCCAATGCCAGCTCAGCCTATGCCCTGCTGCTGGTGCAAAAAGAGATAGTGGATGCTGAGATCAAGCAGCAGGAATACCAGCAGGAGCGGCGGCAATGGCAGCTGCGTTACCGCCAGATCACCGGACTGGGGAGTCTGCCGGAGCTAATTGAAGAGCCGCCGATTGACCCGGATGATTTTAGCGTGGGCCAGCATCCGAAGATGCTGGCACTGGATGCCGCCAACGAGCAGCAGCGACAGTTGCTGCTGGCAGGCAGTAGCCTGGCTGCGGACTGGCAGGTGTCTATCAATGCCAAGAACCTGAGTGCGGGTGATTATGACGAGGATCAGTATGGCCTTGCCGTGGAAATGCCCCTGTCGTTCATCAAGATGCAGAGCCAGGCGGGCAACAGCGAGTGGCAAACGGCATACCGGCGATACAACCTGGCCAGCGAACGCTTGTCCAATGAGCTGCACAGCCGCTGGCAGCTGATGTCCGGGGAGTCACAGACCCTGCGCAATAAACAGGCGTTGTTGGCCCGCTCCAGCCGCCTTTCCACCCGCATCAGGGAACAGCTGGCCGATCTGCTGGAGAGTAACGAAATCGGCCAGGATATCGCCCTGAGACGCATGCTGGAAGCCATTGATACCCGTGCCGCAGCGCATACCAACCAGCTGCTCATCAACCAGAATAACGCCATGCTCAGGCAGGCAGCCGGAATACCATTATGATTGACAAATTACTACGCTGGCCCCTGTGGTGCCTACTGGCAATCCCGGCAGTGGCGCAGGAAGTGGATATCGCTGCCCTGGGCTCCCTGCAGCTGAGTTTTGCGCAGGCCGAGACTGTGGAGGTCTATCCTGCCCAGCCGCTCTCGGCGCAGGTGAGTTTCAGGAGCGGGGACGCTTTCTCCCTGGTTGCACCAGGCCGGGTTCAGCAAATCGATTACCGGGTTGAAGTTGGCGCGGCCGTCGCCCAGGGACAGCCCTTTGCCATACTGCGCGGCCCGGAGATGCATCACTTCCAGATCCAGTACGAAGCCAGTAAGAAAATGCTGGAGGCCACCCGGCGACGTTTCAACAGCAATAAAGCGCTGTATGAACGCAAGGCGATCAGGGAGAGTCAGTGGATCGAGGTCAGCGAAAAATATTACGCCGCGCAACTGGAGTATGAACACCTGCGCCATTTTTATGAGCTGGTGCGCAGCGATACACAGGACCCCGATGCACTTACCCTGGTGGCACCCCTTGCCGGCCTGATTGATTACGATGCCAACCATGGCGCCATCGAGGCCGGCGAGAGTATTGCACGCTTCATACCGCAGAAGTCTGTAC
Organism: uncultured Halieaceae bacterium; assembly: GCA_965363655.1. Lineage (GTDB taxonomy): Bacteria > Pseudomonadota > Gammaproteobacteria > Pseudomonadales > Halieaceae > Marimicrobium. The sequence continues at coordinate 8,787 of CBDTVJ010000066.1, forward strand.
GCCTGGAAGTGGCCCTGCCCAATGCCCTGCGCGCGGACATAGCCTATCTCCAGACGGATCAATGCCAGCTGGCTGTAGAACAGGTGGGTGGTATGGCCAAGGGCTTTTTTGTCAGCGCGTGGACCGAGCCGGTAAAGCCGGAGTGTCAACTGATACCCGGCCAACAGCTACTGGTAACGCCGCTGCTGCGCGCCAGGGCTTATCGGGTGACCCAAAACTCAGTATTCCAGTGGGGGGAGGGCAGCCATGTGATGGTGAAACAGGGACAGTCACTGCTGCCGGTTGCGGTGACACTGTTGGGCTCGGAAGGTGATGACTACCTGCTGCTGAGCGATGAACCACTGGGTGGGCGGGAAATTCTTGTTTCTTCCGTCAGTGCTGTGCAGGGCCTGCTGCTTGGCCTGGGGGGCGAGTAAGTGCTGCACAGGCTGATTCGCTTTTCCCTCACCCAGCGCCTGTTTGTGTGTATTCTCGCCCTGGTGGTAATCGTACTGGGTGGCCGGGCATGGCTACAGTTGCCAGTGGATGCTTTCCCCGATATTTCGCCCACCCAGGTAAAAGTCATTCTCAAGGCGCCGGGTATGACGGCTGAAGAGGTCGAGCAGCAGGTTACGCAGCGACTTGAGACCGAGTTGCTGGGTATTCCTGACCAGGCCATGTTGCGCTCCACCACCAAGTACGCGATTACCGATATCACGCTGGATTTTCGCGAAGGCACGGACATCTACTGGGCCCGGCAGCAGGTGAGTGAGCGCCTGGCCAATATACGGGACAGTCTCCCCGCTGGTGTCAGTGGCGGGGTGGCACCCATGAGTACCCCCCTCAGCGAGATGTTCATGTTTACCATTGAAAATCCGGCGTTGTCGCTGATGGAACGGCGCCAGTTGCTGGACTGGCTGATCCGACCCGCCTTGCGCACAGTGGCGGGCGTTGCCGATGTCAATGTGCTTGGCGGTTACGCCAAAACCTACCAGGTAACTCCCCGCGCTGCGCTACTGGCCAGGGCCGGTATCAGTCTGTCGCAGCTAGAGGCGGCGATCAGCGACAACAACCTCAATCTGGGGGTAGGTCGACTGGTACAGGGCAACGACACGCTGATTGTGCGTGCCGAGGGCCGGATTGCTGACCTGGAGGAGCTGGCAAATCTGGTGATACGGGTTGATGGCAGGGAGATTTACAGGTTAGCCGATGTGGCTGAGGTCGCCATCGGTCACCTGGCACGCTATGGCGCCGTCACCCGCGATGGCGTTGAAACGACCGAAGCGTTGATCATCGCATTGAAAAACAGCAATACCGCACAGGTGGTTGCCGGTGTTAAACGTAAACTGGCGGAACTGGAACCGACCTTACCAGCAGGTACCGTGGTCAATGTGTTTTACGACAGGGCGACGCTAATCGACACCGCCATCAGCACTATATCCAATGCACTGTTCCAGGCTATTGCCATTGTCGTACTGTTACTGGCCTTGTTTCTGGGCAATATCCGCGCCGCCGTTGCCGTCTCCCTGTCGCTGCCACTGGCGGCCCTGGCGACTTGTTACCTGATGTCAGTTTTCGGCCTGTCGGCCAACCTGATGAGCCTGGGGGGGCTGGTGATCGCGATTGGCATGATTGTCGACTCCTCAGTCGTGGTAGTGGAAAACATTGTTACCCAGTTGTCGGGTAAAAAGGGCCTGCCCCGACTGCACCTGATTTATCGCGCCTGCAAGGATGTGGCGGTTCCGGTGGTGTCGGGGACGGCGATCGTCCTCATTGTATTCTCTCCCCTGTTGACACTTACCGGGCTGGAGGGGAAGTTGTTCACGCCAGTGGCGGTGACCATCGTGTTTGCCATGTTTTCCGCTCTGCTGCTTTCCCTGACCATAGTACCTATCATCGCATCGCTGTTGTTGAAGGAAGAAGCGGCGAATGTTCCTCGATGGGTTGGATGGTTACAGTCCCGGTACGAGATCAGCCTGGGGGTAATCATGCGACGACCAGCTGCCCTGCTGGGCGTATTTATCACACTACTGGTGGTCAGCGGGGGATTGTTCGTTATCATTGGAAAGACCTTTATGCCGGTGCTGGACGAGGGCGATATCATTGTGCAGTTGGAGAAGTCGCCCAGTATTTCACTGGCGGCCTCGGTGGCGCTGGACGAGCAAATAGAGCTGGCGCTATTGGCCAGGGTGCCGGAGATCAAGCAGATCGTAGCGCGTACCGGCTCCGATGAAATAGGCCTGGATCCGATGAGCCTTAATGAAACGGATATTTTCATGGAGTTGCAGCCAGTCTCCGAGTGGCGTTTCGATAGTAAAGAGGCTTTGATTGATGATATTCGGCAGATACTTCTGGAGTACCCGGGTATCAATTTTGGCTTTACGCAGCCGATACAGATGCGTATTTCAGAGATGTTAACCGGCAGTAGTGGTGATTTATCCATCAAAGTGTTTGGTAATGATATCGCTGTCCTGGCGCAGCTGGCTGATCAGGTTGCGGCGCTGACCCGCGCTACCGCGGGCAGTGTTGATGTACAGGCCTCTTTCATAGAGGGGGGTAAATTTCTGGCAGTGGACCTGCACACGGAAGTGGCCCAGCAATTTGGAATGTCCACCGCCGCGTTCTCCCGCTATGTAAAATCGCAGTTAGAGGGAGTTCAGGTTTCCGAGATCATCGAGGGTAGAAAGCGCACCCCTGTGATGTTGGCAGCGGGGCAGGGCGGCCTGGATACAATCAATGCCCTGCGACAGAAAATTCTGGTCCTGCCCAATGGAGAGCAGGCACCATTGGGTGAGCTGGCAAGTATCACATTCAAGCAGGGACCGTTACTGATAGAGCGTGAAAAGGGTAACCGCTTCGCCGTTGTAACCAGTAATGTCATTGGCAGGGACATCGTCGGGTTTGTGGAGGAACTCGATGTGCTTATCCGCGAACAACTGATATTGCCCACCGGCTACAGTATCGAGTTCGGCGGCGAATTTGAAAACCAGAAGCGCGCCACCCGTAACCTGATGATGGTGGTGCCGGCGGCGCTTCTGTTGATTATGATTATCCTGTTTACCACATTTGGTTCCATGGCAAAGGCAGTGCTGATCCTGGCGAATATTCCTTTCGCCATTATGGGCGGAATCATCGCACTGTTTCTCAGTGGGGAATATCTGTCGGTGCCCGCCTCTGTCGGACTGATTGCCCTGCTCGGTATGGCCGTTCTCAACGGGGTGGTGATGATCAGTTACTTTGAACAAACGCGATTGACCGTCAGGGATCTCTCTCAGCGCATTGTTCACGGCGCGGTGCGTCGCCTGAGGCCGATTCTCATGACCGCTACCACAGCCATGTTCGGACTATTGCCTCTGGCTTTCGCCAGTGGCCCGGGTGCGGAAATACAAAAGCCGCTGGCAATTGTCGTTATCGGCGGCCTACTCAGTTCCACCGTAACCACACTGTACCTGCTGCCGCTGTTTTACTATCACATGGAGAAAAAATCACGTGTATGAGCAGCAACTACTGGTGATGATGGTGCCCTCACAGATCAGGGACGATGTCATTGATGTGTTGATGACCTGCGATGGGGTGTCGGGCTTCAATATGGAAACCATTGCCGGCTACAGCAAGGAACACAGCCAGTACGACTTGCGTGAACAAGTAGAAGGTTTTCGCGAGTTCTTCGAGTTTGAGGTGATGCATACGCCGGAGCAGGCGCCCGCCCTTCTTGCCAGCCTGCGACCGGTGTGTGAGTCCGCCAGTGTGCGTTACTGGGTAGTGCCCGTGTTGTCCCACGGGCATCTTTAGGGGCGTTTCTGAAGTGTACTTAGAACTTAACGGTACTGCGGTCAAAAATGAGGGGACTACCGATCCATCTGTTATCTGGCTCCACTGTGAGTCACAATGTCACTGTTACGAACAAGGAATTCACTGTGTATAGAAAAAATATTGGCTGTTGGGTGCTGTCTTCATTGTTGATTGACAGTTCACTGCTATACGCACAAGAAGATCAAGCGTCATTGTCAGAATTGGCGGTTCAGGGCGAGGCGGCTTTTGCAATTTGCCAGAGTTGTCACGATGCCTCGCTCAACCCGCCTAAAGCTCCTCCAATGTACGGGGTTCAGCGCCGCTATAAGCGCCAATACGAAAGCCAGCAGGAGTTCGTAGACGCAATGGTCAAGTTTGTTGGCCATCCCACCGAGGATGGGGCGCTTATGAAGCACCCGATAAAGAAATTGGGCCTAATGCCC
>CBDTVJ010000067.1:0-12910 GCA_965363655.1 uncultured Halieaceae bacterium
CGGTGCGCGACGGCGATGAATATGTACTCAATGGGCAGAAGATCTGGACCACCATGGGTAACTTCGCCAAGTACATGATACTGCTGGCGCGGACCAATCCGGAGGCCCCGCGCAAATACGATGGCCTGTCCTATTTTCTCTCTCCCATGCATGTGCCGGGTATTGAGGCCCGCCCCATTCGAAAAATTACTGGCGAATATGGCTTCACAGAAACGTTCTTCACTGACGCGCGTATCCCTGCTGATTGCCTGATGGGCGAGGAGGGGCAGGGCTGGAAGATCGCCATGCAGACGCTGCAGTACGAGCGCGGTGCTGAGGCCGGGGCCGCCGGAGGCCTGGCCATGGTGCGGCTGACAATCGAGGATATGATCAGTCAGTTGGACGGTGTCAGTCGCGATGGCGAACCGGTGCTGCAAGATCCGCTGGTGCGCGACCAGGTAGTGCGGGCGATCATGGAGGAGAAGGCCATGGCGCTGGGTGAGCGACGGTCCCGTATCAATCACCTGACCACAGACTATCCCGGCTCCCTGCCCCTGTCCTACAAATTGCGCGCCAGCGAAATAAGCCGGCGCATGCGCCAGCTGGCAATCAACCTGCAGGGCGCGGAGGGTGCGCTGTATGTGGGCGACGAGGAGGCGCGGCAGGGTGGCTTCTGGCAGCGTGCGTATTTAAACAGTTTTTCCTCCACGATTGGCGGCGGTACCAGCCAGGTGCAGGCCAATATCATCGCTGAACATATCCTCGGCCTCCCGAAGTAGGAAAGAATTATGACGGTAATTGGAAACACCACCCTGCAGTTCAGTGAAGAGCAGGCCATGCTGCTGGATGTGGCGCGGGAATTCTGTCGCGACAAGTCCCCCATCGCCGAAGTGCGTGCACAGCTGGAAACTGCAACAGGGTTTGACCAGGACTTGTGGGACGAAATGGTTAACCTGGGCTGGGCGGGCATTGCCCTGCCGGAGTCCTGTGGCGGATCAGGCCTGGGTGTGGCGGCATTGGTGCCTGTGGTGGAAGCCATGGGTCGCGCCATGCTGGGTACGCCCCTGGTAAGCAGTGCCCTGGCGGGGCAATTGCTGCTGCGCAGTGCTAACAGCGAGCAAACCGGACGTCTGCTGGCTGCAATAGCCTCTGGTGCTCCTGCGACCCTGGCGCTGCTGGAGAATGGTGACTGGGGAGATGAAACGCTATCCCTGGAGCTGGATGAAAGCGGACAGTTGCAAGGCGGCAAGAAATTTGTGCCTGATGCTGCTGTGGCCAGCCTGTTTGTCGTCTCCGTGCGCCATAAGGGCGAGGTGGCGCTGGCTGTGGTGCGTAGCGATCAGTTGGTGGATGGCGCGCTACAGGCCAACACACTGATCGACCAGACCAAGCGTTCAGCCAATGTCGATTTCACCGGTGTCCGGGTGGCAGACAGTGATGTGATAGGCGGTCCCCAGGTTGCCGCTGCGCTGCGCGATGTGCGGCTGTTGGGCGCTTTGCTGGTGGCGGCTGAGGCGACCGGTAGTGCTGGCGCCTGCCTGGATACCGTGGTGGAGTACCTCAATACGCGCAAACAGTTTGGTAAATTGATCGGCTCCTACCAGGCCCTGAAGCACCCGGCGGTCGATATCCTGTTGTCCCTTGATTCGGCGCGTTCGTTTATTTATCACGCCGCGTCCCTGGTGGGTGATGATCCCTTGGGTAAAGACGCGGAAATTGCCAGTCGTATGGCCAAGGCGCAGGCCACTGAGGCCCTGTCGTATGCCGGCGACCGGGCGGTACAGTTTCATGGGGGCATGGGTTTTACCTATGAATGTGACGCCCAGTTGTATATTCGTCGCGCCCAGTGGAGCCAGCAGCAGTTTGGCGACGCACAGCACCATCGCAAGCGGCTGGCGGCTCTTTTACTCGATTAATGCCAGCGCCAATGCGGTAGTGGGAAACATTGATTTTCTTGCTGCCGAATTGCCCCGCATTCGTATATAATCCCCCCCGAATTTTGTTCCCTCCGGAAGTTATGGCAAAAAAACGCAATACCCTCAATTCGCGGAGCATGCCCCGCAGCCTGTCCGTGTCCCTGGCCGGTATTCGGGCCGGTAGCGCCCTGGCCGTTGACAGTGCAGTGCAAAAAGTCATAGGCCGCGGTGCCCAGGGCGACGAATCGCAGTTCGCCCGCCGTGAAGCGCGGCGCTTTGTGCAGGAACTGGGCAAGCTCAAGGGCACCTATATCAAGATTGGCCAGATGCTGGCCCTGTTTGGCGAGCAATTTTTACCGGCAGTGCTGGTAGATGCCCTGCGCGACCTGTCGGACCAGACCGAGCCCCTGCATTGGGATGCACTGGAATCCTTCGTGCGCGACAGCCTGGGAGAACGTTTTCACGAGCTGGATATTGATCCGGAAGCTATCGCCGCTGCCTCTCTGTCCCAGGTGCACCTGGCCAAAATTCGCGCCACCGGCGAATGGATCTGCCTTAAATTGCAATACCCGGGGTTGGCGCAGCTCATCGATTCGGACTTTGACGCCGTGGTCCGTATGCTGCTGCTGGCCCGCTGGGTCAAGGCGGGCCGGGAGCTGGACGATTGGCTCGAATCCATGCGCACCCACCTGCACTATGAAATCGACTATCGGCGCGAGGCCGAGTTTACGGTGCGAATGAGCAAGTTGGTGGCAGGCGTGCGTGCCGCCGCAGTCAGCTATCACGTCCCTGACTTATACCCGCATTACTGTACCGACACCGTACTGGCCATGGAGTTTATCGAGGGTTACTCGGTCATTGACCCGGATGTGGCCAAACTTTCACTGGAGCGCCGCAATGCTCTCGCCCGGGGTGCGCTGGACCTGTTTTTTTACGAACTCTATGATTGGGGGCTGTTGCAGACCGATCCCAATTTTGGCAATTACCTGCTGCGACTCGATGACCGGCGTAAAAAGGTCACCTGTGATGAGCTGGTGTTAATTGATTTTGGGGCCGTTCTGGAGTGCTCCGAAGAATTCCTGCTTCACCTGCGCAATACTATTGATGCGGGGCAGCGGGAGGATATGCCGGCACTGACCGAAGGATTGATCGGGCTGGGCTGCTTGCAAGAGGATGCCAGCGAAGAGGGGCGCAAGATGTTCGCAGATTTCTGCCGGCATTTGCTGGAACCCCTGCGCCCGCCTGCGCAGTTGCCGGCGGAATACCTCAATAGCAAAGGCGAGTACTGCTGGGCCAAATCGCAGCTGATGCGCCGCGCGGGTAAGGAGGCCGCGTTGTCCGCTACCAGTCGTCACTTCACCACGCCCTCGCGGGATTTCGCCCTGATCGCGCGCAAGCTTACCGGCCTGTTTAATTTCATTGCGGTACTGGAAGCCGAGTTCAACGCCAACGAAATGGTCGAGTCTCATATCCGCCGCTGGCGGAAGCGGGAAAGCAGTGGCTCGAAAGCGTAAAGACAAGGACGACCGCGAGAAATCCATACCCACATCCCGGGCGGGTCGCTTTGCTCGCATGGCGCGTATGGCCAGCGGTGTGGCCGGTGGCATGGTAGCGGAGGGAACACGTCAGTTGCGTGCCGGTAAGCGCCCCACTGCCCGGGACATGTTGCTGACACCGGCGAACGCCCGCCGTGTAGCGGAGCAACTTGCAACCATGCGCGGCGCCGCCATGAAAGTGGGGCAAATCCTCTCTATGGATACCGGCGAGTTCCTGCCACGGGAGCTCGCGGATATCCTGGGTCGCCTGCGGGATGACGCCAAGTATATGCCGGCACAGCAATTACAGCGGGCGATGAGTGACGCCTATGGTGCCGATTGGGAAAGCCTGTTCTATGGCTTTGACAGCAAACCGCTGGCGGCCGCTTCGATAGGGCAGGTACATAAAACGCTGTCGCCGGATGGGCGGGAGATCGTGTTGAAAGTGCAGTATCCGGGGGTGGCCGAAAGTATCGACAGTGATGTCGATAATATTGCCAGCCTGCTGCGCCTTTCTGGCCTGCTGCCGGAGGGCCTGGATATCCAGCCGCTGCTGGAAGACGCCAAGGAGCAGCTCAGGGACGAGGCGGATTATCACAAGGAGGCGAAATTCCTCGAGGCCTTTGGCGACCTGTTGCGCGAGGATGAGCGCTTCGTGGTGCCGCAGGTGCTGCCTGAACTAACCCACCGCAATGTGCTGGCCATGACCTATGTCAGCGGCAGCCCTATAGACGCCGTTATCGACCAGCCCCAGGAAGAACGTGATCGCGTTATGTCTACTCTTATTGAGTTGATGTTGATGGAGTTGTTCGAATTGAGGATGGTGCAGACAGACCCCAATTTTGCGAATTACCAGTATCGCGCTGCCACCGGGGAAATTATATTGCTGGATTTCGGGGCGACCCGACGCTTCAAGGCGGCCTTTGCCAACAACTACAAGAAGATGGCCGCGGCAGCGATTGCCGGTGATTCAGAGAAGATGGCCGCGGCAGCGCAGCGACTGGGATACGTGATGGGTGATGACAATACGGAATACCGGGAGCTGGTATTGGAGCTTCTTATGCTGGCCATGGAGCCTTTGTGCCAGGATGTCGCTTATGATTTCGCCCGCTCCGACATGGCGCGCAATATGTCAGCATTGGCGGAGGAGGTCAGCAATTTCCGTGATTTCTGGAAAGCGCCGCCCTCGGATGCGGTTTTCTTCCATCGCAAGGTCGGCGGTATGTTCATGCTGGCCAGCCGGCTCAAGGCCAGGGTCAATGTGCACCAGCTGCTACAGCGCTGGTTGACCTGAGCTACCTAGCCCGCCTTGCGGCGACGCTTCTTTTTCCCTTGCAGCGCACCCGCGCGCAGTTCCTCAAACGACTCCTGCAGGCAATCGGCGTAGAAACCCGGGTCCGGCAGCATATCCCGGCAGGCAGTAAATGACAGGTTGATCGAACCTTTCTTCTCCTGCACAGAGCTGTATACGATGTGAAACAGTCCCACGTTTGGCAGCAGGGGCCCGAGGCTGATTGAATCCACCAACGCCGCACCGCACAGGTACAGCTGGAAAGGCGCCCCGGGAACATTGGTTACGATGGTGTTGAACATGACGCTGGCTTCGGCCAGACCGGTGGCGCTGGCGGTGCGAATCGCCAGGGACAGGACATTGCCGGGCATCACGTCGGTCAGGTCCACGGCAAATCGCGGTCCCAGTGCCTCCGCGTAGGCCTTGGCAGACTGTGTTTCTTCGTGCACCGCTGCCAGTCGCTCGCAGGGGTCGGCGATGTCGGTGCGCAGGCCCACCATCATAAACCCCACCATATTGCCGCCGGCAGCGCGCTCTTCCGGTGAGCGAACGTCGATCGGGCAACCGGTCACCAGGGACTGTTGCGGCAATTCGTTCTTACTGTCCAGGTATTTGCGCATGCCTCCGGCCACGATGGTCAGCATTACATCGTTTACTGTGCTGCCGGGCTGGGTGTTCTTGATGGCGCGTATTTCCTCGAAGTCGAACTTGCGGGCCTCGACTACCCGGTGCCTGGAAATCTTGCCCTGGAAACGTGTACTTTGTTTGTCTTCCAGGCTGTGAAAGTGCTCATCCTTCTTGCCCTGGCGAATGCGCATGAAAGCCGGGCCAGCCTGCTTCAGCATATCCACGACCTGGCCCGGTTTGCTCCAGACATCGAGGTAGGCCCGCCCCAGCATCCTGGCCCTGGAAGGACGTTCCACCACCCAGGGGGGGGCGCTGCCCACATCCCGGGTTTCGGTGTCGAGGTCGTGCACAATATTCATAAACTGGGTGCCGGTGGCACCGTCCATCGCGCAGTGGTGAACCTTTAACAGCACGGCAAAACAGTTGGGCGGATAACCCTCTACGTTGTTCAGGCCTTCGATGACGTACATCTCCCACATGGGCTTGTCACGTCGCAGGGGCTGGGAGTGAATACGGGCCGCCAGTATGCAAAGTTGACGCCAGTCACCCGGTTTGGGTAGAGCGATATGCCTTACGTGGTACTCCATATCAAAGTCGGGATCTTCCGCCCAGTAGGGCCGGCCCAGGCCATAGGGTACAAAGGCGAGCTTGCGCCGGAAGATGGGGGACAGGTGCACGCGGTCCTCCAGCATGGCCAGGATCTGCTTGAAGCGCACCTTGCCGCCCGGTGCAGTAGACTGGTCATAAATGCTTACGCCGCCAATGTGCTGGGGCAGTCCGTCCAATTCGGCGTGCAGGAACATGGCGTCCTGTCCGGATAACTGTTGCATACTAATTCTCCATTGCAGGCTTATTCTTCGCTACCAGCATACGTGGGCGCATGCTGGCGTCAATAACCCAGTTACGCGGTCTCTTGTTTATGGGGCATATACTGCCCGGCCAGCCAGGTGCCACGCACAGATAAACTATAGTCGAAATGAACCAGGTCGGCGCGGTGACCAGCGGCAATGCGCCCCAACTCAGACTCTCTTTTGAGAATGGTGGCGGGGTAGAGGGATGCCATGCGCAGGCACTCCTCGAGTGCTATGCCGGCCTCCCTGTGGCAGTAGCGAACCGCGTCGATCATGCCGATGGCACTGCCGGCCAATGCGCCCTGGGCGTTGAGCAGGCGACCATCGCGTTCGCTGATGGTCTCACCGTACAGTTCGAAACTGGTTTTCTGGCCACCGACGGTGGCCATGGCGTCGCTCACCAACACCAGCTTGCCCTCGGGTTTGGCCGCCAGCGCCAGGCGGATAGCCGCCGGATGTACATGGTGGCCATCGGCGATGATGCCAGCCCACAAATCGTCGATATCCAGGGCGGCACCCACCGCGCCGGGTTGTCGCGCTGTCAATGGACTCATAGCGTTGAACAGGTGGGTAACGCCTTGCAGGCCACGTTGTGCAGCAACAGCGATTTCTTCGTAGCTGGCGCTGGTGTGGCCGGCGCAGACCAGGATACCGCTGCTGGCGAGCTGTTCGATATACTCGCCTGACACCTGCTCCGGAGCGAGTGTGACCATTACAGGGAGTGACTGTAAGGTGCACAGCCAGTCTATATCTGTGGGCTGCGGCGACCTGATCCGGTCCTGGTGATGGGCGCCGCGCTTCGCTACGTTGAAGTACGGGCCCTCGATATGAATTCCGGCGATACCGCGATTGCCGCCTTGGCGAGCTTCCCCCACGGCGTCGGCGGCAGCCCGTTGTATTTCCGCGGTGTCGCTCAGTACGGTCGGCAGCAGGGAGGTGGTGCCCAGGGCGCGATGAGCCAACTGCATCTGCTCGACAGTCTCCAGGCAGGGCGCATTGTGCAACATGACGTCGCCACCGCCATTGACCTGCAAGTCAATGAATCCCGGGGCGAGGGTGCCTTCGTGCAACTGCTCGACTGCCAGCCCTGTGGGACATTCCGCCCGCGGCAGGATTTGCTCGATAGAAGTTCCCCGCAGGATCACGCAGTGGTCGTGCAGGAACCGTTCACCGTCGAATATTGTGGGTGCCGCGATTGCAAACGCGTCGCTGCTGTTGGACATGGCCTTGCCTCCTGCTGCCCAGTTTAACCTGAAATGAAAGCCTGGTTAACGTAAAGCCATGTTATTTAACCTTGTATGAGGCAGGCTGCCCCCGCTTTAATTAGCGGGAGCAGCCTGGGGAGTATTGCTATCTTCTTCGCGTCGGATGCGTATCACCAGCGGTATCAGCACCACTGCAATCAGTGGAACGAAGACTGCCGCCAGCAATAACAGGGTGGATTCCACCCCCAGCCGATCCAGGGCGTAACCGAGCAATGGCCCTGTAACGATAAACACGGCGCGGACGCACAGGCTCACCAGTGAGTTTACAGTGGCACGAAAATCCCCGGGTACCCGGCGATTCAAGGCTTCGTAAAACAGGCTCATGGTGATGCCCCGTGAAATCTGCAACGCGAAGCCAAACATAACGCCGATCCAGCCGGAGCCCAGTGCCATCCCGAGCAGCCCGAGTAGCGGTAACACACCGACCAGGTACAGCACTCGCCGGGTGCCCAGGTACTGTTCCAGGTTGCTGGCATAGCGCGCCGCGATGCTCACGGTCAGCGCGAAGGCCGCCCAGATATAGCCGTAGCTTGCCACCGGTACACCCTGGATCTCCCAGTACTTCTGGTACGTCCAGAACACGTAGACAGCCAGCAAGCCGAACACCGTAATGGCAAAGGCGGTCCACAGCACCACTGGCTTACCGAAAAGCAGTAACTCCATGATATGCCGGGCGTTGCCCCGCGCACTGGTGTTTGCAACAGGACGCGGGACCTCCACCAGTGCGAATGCCAATAGCAGCGGCATCAAGCCGGTGAGGGCCTGTACTATCACCACGCCGTCCATGGACCACAGTAACAAGACACTGGCAGTGATCCCGGCAAAGCCAGAGGCGGCCGCTTCCACTGCGATCAGGCGGCTGAGGGATTTACCGGCACCAGCCCCGCCGGGCAGCCCGCGCTCCTGCAGGTAGACTTCTGTGTCATACAGCAGGGCGAGGTCGGCACCGGAAATCAGGCTGAAGCCCACGCCGAGAATAATCTCGTAAAGCAGGAAGTCCACGAAGCTGTCCGCCCATAGCAGGGAAATAAAACCTACCGCATTGAGCGAAGAACCAATCAGGATTGCCCGGCGTCGGCCCCACATGTCGGCCATGTAACCGGAGGGGACTTCACACAGGGCGATGGTCAGCGCGAACAGTGCCTGGGTTTGTAATACCTGGCTCATGGACAGCCCGTAACCCTGCAACAAGGGCACGAATACGGGAATGACCACCATAAAGCTGTGGAAGAATCCCAGCAGGTAGATGGTGCGTATGTTGTTGTGTAATGACCTGTTCACCTTTCTTGTCCCTTTGTGTCCGGGGACCCTGAAAAGTGGAGGCATTTTTGATAGGTATAAAAAAAGGCCTCCGGAATCAGGGTTCTCGGAGGCCTTTTTTTAAAGAGTATCTATCTCAAGTGCGTCCTAAACCAATTTGTTTGCCCACAGGCAGACCGGCTTCACGGTAATCGAACCGTGTCGCTTGTCGTAACTCGCCTGTTGCATGAACAAAGTGGTCATTGTTGTCACTTGTACGTTGATTATTCGGGTTGTACTTTTGGCAGCCGGTAATACTGCGCCCGCCAGTTGCAGGGGTCAATCAAAGATTGCGTTCTGTGAAAAAGTTCACATCTCATCCCCTGAAGACTCTTCAGGGGATGGCTGGCGGTGACTTGCCCCATGAGTTTTTTCAAGAACGGCGGGTGGCAATCCTGGTGCCGGTAAAGCTTGTGCGCTTTTGCGGTGAATCAAAAACTGGCGCAAGAAACTTTCCTGTGCAGGACAATTCAGGTTATCCTCAGCACACGTTAATGGGGGAATAGCTATGCTAAAACGAAGCGCATATTTTTTTATTCTGGGCCTTGTAGTGACGCTGCCGGCCCATTCCGATGACCTGACTACAGCGGCCACGAAACTCTGCGAAAAGGTAAAATCCTGCGCCATGACACAGGTGGCGGAGGAGGACCTCACGCCTGAAGTACGCCAGATGATGGAACCCATGCTCGATAACATGTGCGCGGATATGCGCGATACCATGGACGAGGTGGCTGCCGGTCATCCGCTCTATCAACCCGCCTTGGCCTGTATGCGCAGCATGGAGGACTTGTCCTGCGAGATGATGCAGGATCCGCAGGGCATGGAAACCCCCGAGTGCAAGGCGTATGAAAAACTTGAGGGCGAGGCCAGCATCGACTCCTGAAATACAGGCTCATTGCACCCACCTATGAGCCAGGCAGGGGGCTGCTACCCCTTGGATGAGTACCGCAACACGGTTCTTTCGCGCCTGAGCACCAGAGTTTCAGGCGTTTATCTTCCTCCTTCTACCCCTCGCGGCTGCCTGTCAGGCCTCCAATGCTGATAAAAGTCGTCTACTTTGCAAAAAATGTGTAGAAAACTCGGTTTTTAGAATGCTGATTCTAAAAAATACCGGTATAAGCAGTAGAGAAGGGACGTTAATGGGAGCTGGACAATGGAATTCAAAAACTTGTTTGTAGTATTCGACCCCACCCGGCAGGAGCAGCCTGCTCTGGAGCGGGCGGCACTGATTGCAGGCGAAACAGGTAGCGCGCTGCATGTTTTTGCCTGTATTTACTCCGATCTGGGCAAGTCCGCAGGGAAATCACAGGACGTGAAGGTCCTGATCGAGCAGCAGAGAGAGATACTGAACGTCGCAGTTGCGCCATTGAGGGCCAATGGCCTGGAAGTTGCCACCGAGGTGGAGTGGGATAAGGACTGGTATCAGGCGGTGGTGCGCGCATCACTGCGCAACAGCGCGGATGTTGTGCTGAAATCGTCCTATCGGCACAGTTCGACCCAACGCATGCTCAACCGTACGTCGGACTGGACCTTGATACGCGAATGCCTGTGCCCGGTGATGCTGGTTAAGGAAGACACTGACCAGGCCAGCCGCAGAGTGTTGGCGGCCATCGATATTCGCGCAGCCAACGAGCCGTATGAGGATTTGAACCAGCGGATTATCAACTTCAGCCAGCAGGTGATGGACAACGACCACGCTGAAGTGCACTTCATCAATGCCCACAAGGATTTGTCTTCCTTTCCGGATCGCAATGCCTTGATCAGAACCTGCGGCGTAGAAAGCGACAAGATTCACATCCAGTTGGGTGAACCGGAGGATGTTATTGTCGAAAATGCCCGGGAGTTGAATGCCGGCCTGGTGATTGTCGGCAATGCGGCACGCTCGGGCATTTCGGCGCTGATAAACGGCAACACAGTAGAGAAGGTAGTAGACAGGCTGGAGTGTGACATCCTGTCCATGCCCTGATCGTTCTTTACCGGGAGTAAGAGCTGGGGTTTACTATCGTCTCGCCCACTGCGAGACTGGACACCATGATTCTGCCAGACCTTGGCGAGCTCGATGAAGCCGCCGCGCTCGTCTATAATTACATGCCTGCTTCCCCTCAACTGGAGTGGCCACTGCTGAACGCGCGCTGTGGCTGCCGGGTGTGGGTCAAACATGAGAATCACAATCCCACTGGCGCTTTCAAGGTTCGCGGAGGCCTGGTTTACCTGAGCCGCGTGCGCGGGCGTGAGCCGGGCACCAGGGGCCTGGTGACCGCCACCCGTGGTAACCATGGACAGAGTATCGCCTTTGCCGCCGGCAAGTTTGGCTTATCCAGCGTGGTGGTGGTACCCGAGAATAACAACCCCGACAAGAATCGCGCAATGACAGCCCTGGGCGCGGAACTGGTAGTTCATGGGGCGGATTTTAATGAGGCCCTGCCCCACGCGCAGCAGCTCGCCCTTGAGCAAGGCCTGCATCGTATCCCATCATTTCACCTGGACCTTGTTTCTGGTGTCGCCAGCTACGGTCTGGAACTGTTTCGCTGCCAGCCTGACCTTGAGCGGGTGTATGTGCCAATTGGCCTGGGTTCTGGAATCTGTGGCTTGATCTGTGCCAGGAATGCACTGGGTCTAAAGACCGAGATTATCGGTGTTGTGTCCAGCGCGGCAGATTGTTACGCGCAGTCCCTGGCCGCAGGTGCCTGCCGCTCAACGCCCACGGCCAACACCCTGGCAGATGGGCTGGCCGTGCGCGTACCAAACCCCGAGGCGCTGGACATGATGCTGGGACAAGTAGAGCGTATAGTCGCAGTGGATGATGACGATATTCTCGCTGCCATGGCCATTTACTTCAGTGACACCCATAATATTGCTGAAGGAGCGGGTGCTGCCCCACTGGCGGCGCTACTCAAGGAAAAAGCCCTGAACGCGGGCGGGCAGGTCGCGGTCGTGCTCAGTGGCGGTAATGTGGATAAGACGCTTTACAGCCGGGCTATCAATGCACAGCAGCCAGCGATGGCAACAGAGGGAGTCGTATAACATGCTAGCCGATACCAGTACCTCCAGAAGCGGCCGGAAAATTTTAAAGCGCTTTTTGTATTTCCAGTTCGCCTTACGGGATGCTGTGCTGATCCTGCTCGGTAAGGAGCACCCGTCAATTCCCTTCACGGTGAAAGAGAATCCCTGTTCGGTGTATTTTAACTTTCGTGTTCGGCCTGAATGCCAGCAAGAATTTATACGCTACATCAATTTGGCCGAGGGCCTGGTTCCCTGCCCCATACAGATTCTGGAAGATGAAGACCCCGAGTGGATACTGACCCTGAATGTCTACGAGGTGAGCGGCATAACACGGGGCATCAGGGCGGAGTGGTCCACCTATATCTGCGACAGCGAGGGCACGCCACGCTACATGGTGTTGGAGGCGCGTTCCAGCGAGTACTCAATGGACCCTGTTGATGTTATTACCAAAAAAGGTCGGGTGGAGCACAGCATGTCCACGACAGAGGTGCAGACGGTAGTGGCTTCCAATGAAGAGCAGTTGTTCAGCTCTACCTTGAATTTGAAAGAAAGCCATGCCCTGGCCCGGATCGCCACCGAGTGGATTGCGGCCAATGATTTCATCTACTGGCGCAACGGAATTTGTGATCGAACCTACTACGACGCCAACATGATTGACGCCCCGGTAAGAAATATACCAGCAGAAGATGCCAGCATTGATGACCAGACCCATTGGGCGCGTTTTGTCGAACCCCGGCCCATACACATACTGAAATATGAAGGTCCGTTGAACTTTATGATTGCGCCCTGGTTCAATATTTAGTCTGATTTGACGCCATAAAAGTACGCTCAGGAAAAGGGAAAATAGTAATGCGGAGCTTATTGAAGATGTGCGATGCGATGGGGTCAGTGACGAAGAACTGAAACCCTTGTTTAAATCTGCCGAGGGTTACTTGCGCATATGGGAGAAATCGGAACGCCGGTGTGGAGAGCTTAGCCGCTAGTTTCGGCAGAGGTGTAAACGTCTACAGGCATGTTCTTTGGCGCCGGCGCTTTGGTATTTCGGGTACAAGCTACGGTGCGCTGAAGCCGCTGTCTGGTCCGCAGGGTCCACTTGCGGTTCGAACTACAGGCCCTTAAGTGGACCCTGCGGACCAGACAGCTC
>CBDTVJ010000068.1:0-12793 GCA_965363655.1 uncultured Halieaceae bacterium
CGCCCTACCCTTACCTGTTGTTCCAGCTGTCACGCAGACTAATGGTCCTGTTGAACACCGGCTTGCCGGGGGTATGGTCATAGCGGTCCGCTACAAAATAGCCGACGCGTTCGAACTGAAAGCCCTGCTCCGGAACGGCCTCGGCCAGCGCCGGCTCTATCCAGGCCTCACTGATCACGGTCAGGGAATCCGGATTGAGATGCGCCAGGAAGTCATTATCACCTTTGTCCGGAGCCTCGTGGTTAAAGAGCCGATCATAGAGACGCACTTCAGCAGTTTTTCCCGCTGCTGCTGACACCCACTGGATCACACCCTTTGGCTTGATGCCGTCTTCCGGGTTCTCTCCCAGGGTATTGGGAATCGTATGGGCGTGGACCTCGGTGATATTACCCTCAGCATCCTTTATCACCTCGTCCGCCTCTATCACATAGGCCTGGCGCAGGCGCACACGCTTGCCCAGCACCAGGCGCTTGTACTTCTTGTTGGCCTCTTCGCGGAAGTCTTCCCGGTCGATATACAGTTCCCGGGTAAAAGGCATTACACGCTCGCCGAGGTCATCACGACTGGGGTGGCGCGGTGCCACCAATTCCTCAGTTTTATCCTCGGGGTAGTCTGTCAGCACGACTTTGAGCGGGTTGAGCACGCACATGCCGCGCGCGGCGTTCTCATTGAGATCTTCGCGGATGGCAAACTCCAACATGGCGACATCGACCACGCCGTCACCACGGGTGGTACCAATCATGTCGCAGAACTTGCGAATGGCGCCGGGGGTAAAGCCCCGTCGTCGCATGCCCGAGATGGTCGGCATACGAGGATCTTCCCAGCCGGACACATGCCCCTCCTCTACCAGCTGCCGGAGTTTGCGCTTGCTGGTAACCGTGTAACTCGGATTGAGGCGCCCAAACTCAAATTGCCGGGGTTGGCAAGGCACGGGCAGGTGCTCAATAAACCAGTTGTACAGCGGCCTGTGATCTTCAAATTCCAGCGTGCAAATAGAGTGAGTGACGCCCTCGATGGCATCTTCCTGGCCATGGGCAAAATCATAGGTAGGATAAATCACCCAGTCGTCGCCGGTCTGGTGGTGTGACACCTTGCGCACGCGATAAAGAATAGGATCGCGCATATTCATATTGGGCGAGGCCATATCAATCTTCGCACGCAGGACTTTTTCGCCCTCGGCAAACTCGCCGGCCTTCATGCGCGCCAGCAGGTCGAGGTTCTCTTCAATGGTGCGATCCCTGAACGGGCTGTTCCGGCCTGGCTCGGTGAGCGTGCCGCGGTACTCGCGGGCTTCCTGGGCGTTGAGATCACAGACGTAGGCAGTACCCTGCGTTACCAGGTGCACGGCCCAGTCGTAAAGCTGCTGGAAATACGAGGAAGCGTAGCGCACCTCGCCGTCCCAGTGATAGCCCAGCCAACGGATATCCTCCAGGATGGAATCAATGTACTCCTGACTCTCTTTTTCCGGGTTGGTATCGTCAAACCTGAGATTACAGCGCCCGCCGTTGGCCTCTGCCAGATCGAAGTTCACACTGACTGCCTTGGCATGGCCAATATGCATAAAACCATTGGGCTCGGGCGGAAAGCGAGTCACTACTTGTGAAACCCTGCCGCTGTCGAGGTCCTCACTGATAATGGTCTGCAAAAAATTACTGGCTGGAGTATTTTCCATATTACTAAGCACGCGCCCTTGAAAAAGGCGCGTATTATAGCGGCTCACGCGCGGACCTTATAGCCAATTAGGGGCAGGAAGCCGAGTCCGGGCGCATTTCTGCCCATCTTTACCCCTCGAACAGTTTTACTAAGCCCTAAAAGCCCGTATCATTACCGAGCTTCCGCAATCTTATCCTTAAGGACAATCAATCATGGTCATCATTCGCACGACTTTCGGCGAAATCAAGCTCGAACTGGACGCGGAAAAAGCGCCGAAAACTGTCGCCAACTTTCTCAGCTATGCCCAGGACGGCTATTATGACGGCACCATTTTTCACCGCGTCATCGACAACTTTATGATCCAGGGTGGCGGCTTCGATACCGATATGCAGCAAAAAAGCACCTCTGAGCCGGTTGAGAACGAAGCTGATAATGGCCTGAAAAACGATTTCGGCACGGTAGCAATGGCCCGCACCATGGAGCCCCATTCAGCCACCGCCCAGTTTTTCATCAACGTGAAGGACAACGATTTCCTCAACCACAGCGGCAAGAACATGCAGGGGTGGGGCTACACCGTTTTCGGCAAAGTGACCGAGGGCACCGAAGTACTGGACAAGATTCGCGCTGTGCAAACGGCCAGTACCGGCGGACACCAGGACGTACCGACCGAACCGGTTATCATCGAGTCGGTGAAGATCGTCGAAGAGTAATTCCCCGCTTCTGGCCACCAGCGTGTCCAGCACTGTATTTATTTCCGATCTTCACCTGGACGCCTCCAGGCCCGAACTCTCCCGGGCACTGGCGGCGTTTCTGCAACGCCACGCCACCTGCCATGCACTCTATATCCTCGGGGACCTGTTCGAAGCATGGATAGGAGACGATGACGATGAAGAGCCAGCGCCAGAGACCTGCAGGCTATTGCGCCGCTTCAGCGACGGGGGCCCGTCCCTTTACCTGATGCACGGCAACCGCGACTTTTTGCTGGGCGAGGAATTCGCCCGGCGAGCAGGCGCCACGCTTCTCCCTGACCCCACAGTCATTGATCTCTTTGGGGAACCCACGCTACTCATGCACGGCGACAGCCTGTGCACCTCGGACACCAGTTACCAGGCCTTTCGCACACAAGCCAGGGACAGCCAATGGCAGTCGGAGATTCTCTCGCGCAGCCTGGAGGAACGGCGGGCATTGGCTACCCAGCTGCGCCACCTAAGCAAAGAACAAAACAGCAATAAGGCGGAGGACATCATGGATGTCACCCCTGCAGAAGTTGACCGTATAATGACTGCGCATGGCGTACGGCAGCTCATTCATGGCCATACGCACCGGCCCATGCGCCACGAAGAGGCACATGGCCTGCGCTGGGTGCTGGGCGACTGGGGTCAGAAAGGTTGGGCTATCGAGGCTTCAGAAGGCCATATTGATATTTATAATTTCAATATATATCAATAGCTTAAAACTCTCTATCAATGCTAGAAATAGAATTAATAAACAGCACTGGCCCTAATTCCCGGGTACGCCGCTGTGAAACCGGAACTCGGTATCAGCCCCCTCTATCAACGCCCTCTCACACTCCAGCAAGACAGGCAGGCGCGCCGCTACGGCCTCTTTGGAACCCACCTCCTCCGCCAGCTTCAGGTAATCAATGAAGTGCCGTGATTCAGACTTGAGCAGGGACAGGTAGAACTCACTCAGTTCGGCATCCAACTCCGGCGCCAGCGCCGCGAAGCGCTCACAGGAGCGAGCCTCGATAATCGCTCCGATCATCAGGGTATCCATCAGTCGTTCCGGTTCATGGGTCCGCACCTGCTGTCGCAGTTGGCCGGCATAGCGCGAAGCGGAGAGCTGGGGATAAGGCACGCTCCTGGTCTTCATGATAGCGATCACCTGCTCAAAATGACGTAGTTCTTCACGGGCCAGGCGTGATAATTTAGTGAGCAGTTTGTGGTGCTCCACATAGCGGTACATAAGGTTCAGCGCCGTGGAGGCGGCTTTCTTTTCACAGTTGGCGTGATCAATAAGCAGGATGTCCGGGTGCTGGAGCGCCCAGTCAACCCAGGCCCGCGGCGTAGGGCACGCCAAAAATGCCAGTATGGGTGCGATATCTACCGTGCTTTTCATTCTGTCCCCGCTCCCTGCCTGAACAAATCGGGCGCCAGCATATAGCGCTCATAGTGCGCCTGGGAGAGTATAAAGAACTCCTGGTCGATGCACTCCCGCAATGCAGCGAGGGACAAGTCGCGGTAACGCAGATCCACTGCAAAGCCGAAGTCGCTGGTGTTGTCGATCTGCCCCGCCCCTGCTTTGAGCAGGGTAAAGACCCAGCAGTACTCATCATGATCGGCCGTGAAAGGTATCTGCTGCACCTCCAACTGCCACTTGAGCAGCGCCGGGTCGTCCACTTGCAATTTGTTACTCACACATTGGGACAAAAAGCCCGAGAGGCGCGCATCGATGATCCGCTTCTGCTCCAGTGTATAACTGTTCCAGTCGATGACCTCATGACTGAAGCGCTTACAACCACGGCACACGCTGTCACCGATGCCGGTGGAACACACACCAATACAGGGGGTTTTGACAGGACGATCGAGCATTTCCAGAGGACGGTCCAGGACTCACAAGCTTGCCGGCGAGTGTAAGGTATCACCGCTGTGAATGCACGATATATGGGCTTGATTCATTTATCTTGATAACGCTCTGCGCTATAATTTACGCCCTATTTTTTCCTCCACCAACTACGCGGTCCCGCGCAATTATCGCAGTGGGGCCAGCATTACAAAGGAGCTCCAACGTGCTAGAAGCCTATCGCGAACACGTGGCCGAAAGGGCCGCCCAGAACATCCCGCCAAAACCCCTGCTGGCCGACCAGGTCGCCGCCCTGGTGGAGCTACTGAAAAACCCTCCCGCCGGTGAGGAAGACTATCTGCTGGACCTGATCAGCACCCGTGTGCCACCGGGCGTGGACGAAGCCGCCTATGTCAAAGCCGGTTTCCTGTCCGCCATCGCCATGGGTGAAACCGAGTGCAAACTGATCGACAGAGCCCGCGCAGTGAAGCTACTGGGTAACATGCATGGTGGCTACAACATCGAAACACTGGTGACGCTGCTGAGCGACGCCGAGCTGAGCACGGCTGCCGCGGCTGAGCTAAAGCATACCCTACTCATGTTTGAAGCATTCCACGATGTGGAAGAGCTGGCCAAGTCAGGCAACGACAACGCCAAGGCGGTGATGCAGTCCTGGGCCGACGGTGAATGGTTCACCGATGTGCCGGAAGTTGCCGAGTCGATCAAGGTCGCTGTTTTTAAAGTCACTGGCGAAACCAACACCGATGACCTGTCCCCCGCACCCGATGCCTGGTCGCGCCCGGACATTCCCCTGCACGCCCTGGCCATGTACAAAATGACCCGCGACGGCCTGGAGCCACAAGAGCACGGCGTTACAGGCCCTATGCAGCAGGTTGAGGACATCAAGGCCAAGGGCCTGCCGGTGGCCTTTGTCGGCGACGTGGTCGGCACAGGCTCCTCTCGTAAATCTGCAACCAACTCGGTGCTGTGGTTCTTCGGCGACGATATTGCGGGCGTACCCAACAAACGCGGTGGCGGCATTTGTATCGGCAACAAGGTCGCACCGATTTTCTACAACACCATGGAAGACGCCGGCGCACTGGTTTTCGAAGCGCCCGTGGACGAGCTTGGCATGGGTGATGTCATCGAGATTCGCCCCTACGACGGCAAGATCCTGTCTGAGTCAGGCGCTGTAATCAGCGAATTCGAACTGAAGTCTGAGGTATTACTGGATGAAGTCCGCGCGGGCGGCCGTATCAACCTGATTATCGGTCGCGGCCTCACCACTCGTGCGCGCGAAGCGCTGGGACTGGGTGTGTCCGAGCTGTTCCGCGTACCAGCGGAGCCGGTCGACACTGGCAAGGGTTTCAGCCTGGGCCAAAAGATGGTGGGCAGAGCCTGCGGTACCGACGGCATTCGCCCCGGCACCTACTGTGAGCCCCGCATGACCACTGTCGGCTCCCAGGACACCACTGGCCCCATGACCCGCGACGAATTGAAAGACCTGGCATGCCTGGGCTTCTCCGCTGACCTGACCATGCAGTCTTTCTGTCATACGGCAGCCTACCCCAAGCCCGTAGACATCGACACGCAGCACAGCCTGCCCGACTTCATTATGACCCGCGGCGGCGTTTCACTGCGCCCGGGCGATGGCATCATTCACTCCTGGCTGAACCGCATGCTCCTGCCCGACACCGTCGGCACGGGCGGTGACTCGCACACCCGCTTCCCCATGGGTATTTCTTTCCCCGCGGGCTCAGGTCTGGTTGCCTTCGCCGCCGCCACAGGTGTCATGCCGCTGGATATGCCAGAGTCGGTACTGGTGCGTTTTAAGGGAGAGATGCAGCCGGGCATTACACTGCGCGACCTGGTACACGCAATCCCCTATTACGCTATCCAGGAAGGCCTGCTCACTGTAGAGAAGAAAGGCAAAAAGAATATCTTCTCAGGGCGAATCCTGGAAATTGAAGGCCTTGGCGACCTCACCGTAGAGCAGGCATTTGAGCTCTCGGACGCTTCCGCTGAGCGCTCCGCCGCCGGCTGCACCATCGCGCTGGACGAAGACACCGTTGCCGAATATCTGCGTTCGAATGTTGTACTGCTACGCACCATGATCGCAGAAGGCTACGGCGATTCGAGGACGCTGGAACGGCGCGCGCGTAAAATGGAAGAATGGCTTAAGAACCCCGAACTGATGAAGGCGGACGCCGATGCGGAATACGCCGCTGTCATCGAGATCGACCTGGCCGAAGTCAAGGAACCGATTGTCTGCGCTCCCAACGACCCGGACGATGCACGATTGCTGTCAGCCGTTGCCGGGGACGCGGTAGACGAGGTATTCATCGGCAGTTGCATGACCAATATCGGCCACTTCCGCGCGGCGGGAAAATTGTTGGAACAGCATAAAGGCACAATCGCCACCCGCATGTGGATTGTGCCACCCACGCGCATGGATGAGCACCAGCTGATGGAGGAAGGTTACTACAATATCTTCGGCGCGGCCGGCGCACGCACGGAAATGCCGGGCTGCTCGCTCTGCATGGGTAACCAGGCGCGAGTGGCTGCCAACTCAACGGTACTGTCCACCTCAACCCGAAACTTCCCCAACCGTCTCGGGGACGGCGCCAATGTCTACCTGACATCGGCAGAGCTGGCCTCCGTCGGCGCTGTCCTGGGCAAGTTGCCCACGCCGGAGGAATACATGGAATACGCCAAAAATATCGATTCCATGTCGGACGAAATCTATCGCTACCTGAACTTTGACCAGATAGCCAAGTTCCAGAAGAGCGCCGCAGAAGGCGCGAGAATCGCTGCGGTAGAAATCCAGGAAGTGAGTATGTAAGCGATATTGAACACTCCTTCATGCAACCCCGCCTCGTGCGGGGTTTTTTCTTTCTGGATAAAAAAACCAGGCCGTAATACCCTAGTGTTTTAACTTCTTCGGTCGGAAAGAATTGACGGCTGTAATGAACTCCCGCAACTGCTCCCTCGACAGCCCCCTGGCTGGTTCATTTCCAGCGTAGGCCAGATCGTTATAGAGGCCGGTGATCTGCGCCAATTGTGCGGTCATCGACGGTAGTTCCGCCGCCGCGCGCGAGGCAAACTGGGCGGGTGTTTCCCCGGGCTCGCGGCTCAAACCCTGACTGGCCAAGCGCCGACAGAACTTTAGATAATACTTATCCAGCGGACTGACTTCATGCGTGTCACGCCGGCACAGCAGGGAAATGGCCACCGGTATCAAAACGAGAGCCCAACTGCCCAGCAACACTGCAGCGAATTTGCGCGCAGTAAGCTCACCAAAAAGTCCATGCAGGAAATCGAACTGCTGTTCACTATTAAAACCTACCACCCAGCTTTGCCAACGATAGGTCAACGCGTCATAGCGCAGGCGCAGCTGGTTTAGCAGGGGTATATTGCGATAGCGCAGCGGGGAGAACGGCGCATCAGCCAGAAAACTGCCCTCGGCCTGCATGGCCTCTTCCAGGCCCCATTCGATACGGTCGGGCGAGACCGCCGCGGTCGGGTCAACCCGCACCCAGCCCTCCCCTTCCAGCCAGACTTCGGCCCAGGCATGGGCGTCGAATTGATGCACGATCACAGTCTTGTTAACTGGATTAATCTCGCCCCCAAGGTAGCCCGCAACGACTCTGGCGGGAACCCCGGCGGCCCGCATCATGATGACAAATGCAGCGGCGTAATGCTCACAGAAACCCCTACGGGTCTGAAACATAAACTCATCCATTGCATCTAAACCGGAAAGTGCTCCAGGCTGCAGGGTATAAACATAAGGCTCCGTGTTGAATTTCTTCAGCACACGGTCCACCAGCTCCTGATCACTGCCGGTATCCGCTTGCAGATCCAGCGCCAGAGCCCTGCTGCGCGGGTTACCTTTAGGCGGCAGTTTTGTCTCTACCTTGCGACGCCACTCGGATAGCTCCGGCTCTAACAGGGACCCAGGCCAACTGCTGACGCGGTACATGAATTCAGTTTCCAGTGGTGCCGGGGAGAAGACCCGAAAGTCAGCGGCATGCATCACGCCCGGCGTGCTGGCGCGGGCGTAACGCAATGCGTATAACCAGTTTTGCTGAGTGGGCTCCATGATGACGCTGTAGCGCGTGGGGTTTGCGTCTGTCTTGACCTCCCTGGGGCGCTGCTCCCTGAGTGGCACGTCGTAGTAGCCCAGCGCAGACCACGTGCCCTGCTGCAGGCGGCTGAATACCAGGCCGCGCCAGTAGAGCTGGGATTTGGCGGGTATTTCGCCTTTAAACTTGACCCTGAAAGCCACATCCCCTGACTGGCTGAGACTTGCCACATCGCCAGGACGCATGAAATTGCTCATCCCGGTTTTGGCGGTATTACTCTTGATGGGAACGGTCCACAGCGGACCGATGCGCGGAAAGAGGAAAAACAACACCACCATCAGGGGGATAGCCTGGGCCAACATGACCACTGCCAGACGTATTGTGCCGCGATTAAACTGGTGTTGGCCGGGTTGGTGTAATGCCACCAAAGCAGTCGTAATCAGCGTTACGTTCACCAGTGAGTACAGGGTGATCAACAAATCCTGGCTGAACAGGAATTCGGTGATACAAATGAAATAACCGAGGAACAGCAACACATACGCATCTTTGCGCTGTGACAGCTCGATCAGCTTGAGCGCAAAGGCGGTCAATAACAGCGCAACGGTGGGCTCCAGGCCGATAAGCGTTCCGAAGCTGGCATAGATACCGGCAAAGCCGCAAATGGTCATGATCACCTTGACCCAACGGCCGGGGAATGACCAACGACCACGGTAAACCATGATGCGCCAGACAGCCGCCACCACATACACCGCCAGGACCCAGAGCGGTATACGAGCGGCGTGGGGCGCTACCAGAGTAAACAGGCAGATGATCATCCATACCAGCGCGTTACGTGGCACCTGTTCCTGCAGACTCACCGCAGTCCTCCGTCCTGGCCATAGAGGGCCAGCTCTTTGAGCACGTGCTCGAGATGCTTGCTGCCGACACCGGGCTCGATTACTACTCCGGGTAGGCGCAGGCCGTATTCCTCGTGCAGTCCTTCAAATTCCAGCGCCCAGTAACACAGGTGGGACAAGCGCTGCTCGGTACCAAGATTTGGAAATGCATCCCAGTCCAGCCAGACACTGCGGTCCGCGTAGGCGGTGTACTGCTTGCTCAGTACACCCTGCCCTTTCGCCACACCCTTCCAATGAATATGCCGCAGGGAATCACCTTTCTGGTAATTCCGAAAGCCATAAAAGTCATCGCTGCCTACCACCGCCACCGATGCGCCGTCCGGCTTGTCAGTGGCCAGGCCCGGTAGCTCGCTGGAGGCCACCGGACGTGGATAGACCAGTGCGTGCAGATCCAGATCTACCCAGGTCCAGCAGCGCAGCAACCCCAGCGGGTAGGTGGATTCAAGCATGAGACGACCGGGACTGAACCAGCCACGCTGGTCCACCGCCATATGCAGCCTGATATTGACTGAATCCTCGTCCACCAGGTTGATCAAGGCCTCGGTGCTGTCGGGCCATTTCACGTGCAGTGCAAAATGGTCGCGCTGCTTGCCCCGTTCTATCATCAGTTCAAAATCGGACTGCTGACCGGGAAAAGCGGGCAGCGCCCGCACGGCGCGAATGGTCAGCCCCGACAGGTTGGCGAAGGTATGCAGGGTTGCTACGACAAACAATGTCGACAGCAGGAAGGTCAGTGCATAGCTGAGGTTATTCTGGAAGTTGATCGCCGCCATCAGCATGACCAGCAGGCACAGACCAAAGAAAAAGCCCGCCTTGCTGGGAAAGATAAAGATGCGGCGCTGGTCCAGCGTGACTTCCCGCGCCGGAGGAATCCGGCGATTGACCCAGCTTTGAAAGCGCCTGCGCAAACGCTGCCTGATACCGGGCCGGCCAGTCTCGAGAGTATCGGCCTTCACCCGGAAGACCTGTCAGGAATCAATGACGTCCACATTACGCAGTAATAGATCTACCAGTGCCATACCGTCCCCGGCGTACTCTGCGCTAGGCACTAGACGATGGGAAGCTACGGCCGGCAGTACCATCTGCACATCCTCAGGTACCACATGCCCCCTGCTATGCATGGCGGCCCAGGTCTTGGCGCAATCCAGCAGGGCAAGTGCGCCCCGTGGCGACAAACCCACCTCAAACTCCGGGGACTGACGTGTATAGGCCACCAGACGTTGCAGGTAGTCCAGCAAATTATCCGAGGCGTGCACCTTGCTGACCGCTACGCGGATCAGTTCCAACTGCTCCGCATCAATGCGTTGGCAAAGATTCTTGATTTCCTGGGTAGCGCTGTGCCGCCGCAGCAACATCTCCCGCTCAGCCCGGGGATGGGGATAGCCCAGCTCCAGACGCATGAGGAAACGGTCCAGCTGGGATTCGGGCAAGGGGTAGGTGCCTGACTGGTTGATCGGGTTCTGGGTGGCAATCACAAAGAAGGGCTGTGGCAGCTCCCTGGTCTCCCCTTCCACGGTAACCTGGTCTTCGGCCATGGCTTCCAGCAATGCGCTCTGGGTGCGCGGCGTGGTCCGGTTGATCTCATCCGCCAGCAACAACTGGGTAAAAATCGGGCCGGGGTGAAAACTGAAACTGGCATCGTTGACGTCGTAAACCGACACCCCGAGAATATCCGCGGGCAACAGGTCACTGGTAAACTGCACCCGTTTCCAGGATAAGCCAAGTACCGCCGCCAGCGCGTGTGACAGGGTTGTCTTGCCCATGCCGGGCAAGTCTTCCAACAGCAGGTGACCCCGGGCAAAGAGGCAGCACAATGCCAGCCGGATCTGGGGCTCCTTGCCCAACAGAATCGCCCCGACTTCTTTTACTGCAGCATCTATCGTGCTTTGTAATTGCATTATTGTGCCCCGATGCGTGTATCTTTGATCCCTCAGCGTATCCCGTCAAAGCCCCGCAGTAGATCGGTTTTTAAATCGTCCACGTCTTCCAGACCCACTGCCAGGCGCACCAGGTTATCGGTGATGCCAGCTTGCGCCCGCTGCTCATCACTGAGCCGCCCGTGTGTCGTGGTAGCCGGGTGCACGATAGTGGTTTTGGCGTCTCCCAGATTTGCTGTCAGAGAAACTACCTTGGTGGCGTCGATGAACTGCCAGGCCTGCTCCCGGCCCCCGTGCACACGAAACGACAGCACGCCACCAAAGGCGCGCTGTTGTCGCCGGGCAATCTCATGCCCGGGATGATCCGCCAGCCCCGCGTAGAAAACTTTCTCCACCGCGGCCTGCCCCTGCAACCAGGTCGCCAGTTCCAAAGCCGCCCGGCTGTGGGCATCCATGCGCAGGCGCAGCGTCTCCAGCCCCTTGAGAAATACCCAGGCATTGAAGGCACTCATGGTGGGACCGCAGGTGCGCAAAAAGGTCAGCACCTCGTCCATATGCTCACGGGAACCGACTACCGCGCCGCCCACACAACGACCCTGTCCGTCCAGGTACTTGGTCGCCGAATGCACGACGATGTCAGCACCCAGCGACAGGGGAAGCTGCAGAGCGGGTGTACAAAAACAGTTATCGACCACCAGCAGGCAGTCATGTTCTTTGGCCAGTGTGGACATAGCGGACAGGTCGGCGACTTCACACAGTGGGTTGGAGGGTGTCTCCAGGAAGAGCATCGCAGTGGTGGGCCGTATTGCTTTGCGCCAGGCCACCTGATCCAGCAGGGCAACAAAAGTAACCTCCACACCGAACTTCGCCAGGTACTTGCTGAACAGGTTGATGGTGGTTCCGAACACATCACGGGAGCACACTACATGATCCCCGGACTTGAGCAGCGCCATGCAGGTGCTCAATATCGCCGCCATCCCTGAAGCGGTGGCAACCGCTGCCTCGGCGCCTTCCAGTGCTGCCAGGCGCTCTTCAAATGTGCGCACCGTAGGATTGGTGTAGCGGGAATAGACATTGCCCGGTGCGTCTCCGGCAAAACGCGCGGCCGCCTCGGCAGCGCTATCAAAAACGTAGCTTGAGGTGGCAAAGATCGGCTCGGAGTGCTCGCCCTCCGCTGTACGACTTATACCCGCACGTATGGCCAATGTATCCAGGTGCGCATGCGCCAGTGGATCGTGGTCGTTGGAATCATTCATGGTTGTTTGTCACGCGTCGTTGTGCAGGCCTACGACAGCCCCTTCAGC
Source organism: uncultured Halieaceae bacterium (assembly GCA_965363655.1). Lineage (GTDB taxonomy): Bacteria > Pseudomonadota > Gammaproteobacteria > Pseudomonadales > Halieaceae > Marimicrobium. Next base: position 12,375 of record CBDTVJ010000068.1, read on the forward strand.
AGCAAACCGTGACCTCCTTTCAACTTGTGCTTCATCGTTGCGCAGTAGCTCAACTCGATCAAGGTAATTTTGGTCTACATCGCCAGTGATATATTCACCATTGAAGACCGAGCAATCAAAACCATCAACCTTCGGATTACCGTCCAGCGAACAACGCACCAGGTCGTCAAGGTCCTGGTAGACCAACCAGTCAGCCCCAATCAACTCACACACTTCTTCAACACTGCGGTTGTGCGCTATCAGCTCCGACGCCGAGGGCATGTCTATGCCGTACACATTGGGGTAGCGAACTGGCGGCGCGGCAGAAGCAAAATAAACGTTGGCCGCACCCGCGTCCCTGGCCATTTCAATAATCTGGCGACAGGTGGTGCCGCGCACGATGGAATCGTCCACCAACATGACATTTTTGCCGGAGAACT
>CBDTVJ010000069.1:0-12777 GCA_965363655.1 uncultured Halieaceae bacterium
AGCATCTTACTCCTTCCCCCCTTTTTCCTGATGGCCGTAGGTTCGAGGCTGGGTATAGTAGTCGATAAAGGGCGCCGCGAAATTCATAATAAGTACTGCAAAGGCAACGGCGTCGGGGTAGTTACCCCTTACCCGGATAATATAGATGAGTGCGCCTATCAGGGCGCCATAGATCAGGCGGCCACGCAGCGATACCGCTGAAGTCACCGGGTCAGTGACTATGAAAAAGGCCCCGAACATGGTTGCCCCGCTGAGCAGGTGGAACAGCGGCGAACCACCGCTGGCCGAACTCCCGCCGTCATAAAACAGGGCCGCCAGCAGGGCCATGCTGGCCAACATGGCTACCGGCGCATGCCAGGTGAAAATGCGCTGGTACAGTAACCAGGCGCCGCCGGCGAGGAAGGCAATATTGGCCCACTCCCAGCCGATGCCGGCCCAGCGCCCGAATTGCGGGCTCTGCTGCCACAGGTCTTCCATCAGCAGGCTATTGTTCTGTCGCATCAGGTCCAATGGGGTTGCCGTGGTCACGCCGTCAAAGGCGGCGGGGTTAAAGCAGGCCTGCAGGGCCTCCATAAAACCGGGTAATTCACCCACTCCCCGCGGTGGCGCCCAGGCGGTCATTTGCAGGGGAAAGGAAATGAGCAGTATGACGTAGCCGGCCATGGCCGGGTTAAACGGGTTGTAGCCCATGCCGCCGTACAGGTGTTTGGCCAGCAATATGGCACTGGCAATGCCGACCGCAATCAGCCACCAGGGAGAATAAGGGGGCAATGCGATGCACAACAGGAAGGCTGTAACCAGGGCGCTGCAGTCCTTGAGGTAGAAGCCCAGCGGGCGCCTGCGCAGTTTCAGCGCCAGTGCCTCGCAGACCAGTGCCACCAGGCAACCCCACAGGATATTGACCAGCGTACCGAAACCAAAGAAGTGGGTGAGAACGATGATTCCCGGGACTGTGGCCAGCAGCACATTCTGCATGACCCGCTGTGTACTCATGGGGCCGTGGGCGTGGGGTGAGGTAATACGCATTAGAGCCATGTCAAGCGCCCTCAGCTTCATTCATTTGTTGCCGGGCTGCACTGATTTTGTCCGTCAGCCGCACGACTGTTGCTTCCAGCGCCACAATGATTTTTTCCTCGTCGCCATTTTCCCTGCTCTGGACTAGTTTGGCCTGCGATTTCTCCAGGCGCTGCTGCAATTTTTCCAGCTGCGCGCGCGCTTTGTCTTCGGGACTCAGGTTCGCATCCGCGGCGCGGGCAGCCATCGCTCTTGCAATGGCGGCCTGCGCGGCATCTGTTGGAGGTTTGGCTTGCGGCTCTGTGTTGTTGGCCTGCTGGTAGTCCTGCAGGGCCTTTTCCGCAACTTCCAGCTTGGCCCGGGTCTTGTCAACACCGGTCTGCAGGGCATTGACCAAATCGCTGCCTTCAGCCTGCGCCTGCTGCAGCTTGGTGGAGGCCGTGTCCAGGCGCTTACGCGTCGAAACAAGGGTCTTTTCCAGTTTTTCCAGATCACTCACGTCACTTTTACCCGCCTGCTGGGCGGCCTTTTTGGCCTTGGCGCGCTCAATGGCGGCTTGTATGGGGTCTTCCTCGCCATCGCTGCCGGCCGCCTGCTGGGCTCTTTGCTCGGCAGCTAATTTGCGCGCGGCCCGTTTGGCCTCTTTCTCTGCTGCCTCTTGCTCCAGGCGCTGCTGGCGCGCTTCGAAGCGAATACGGGAGCGCTCTGATTTTTCATGGTCGCGCCGCAGCTGCAGAATTTCAGCTTTGGAAGCACGGTAGTACTGCACCAGTGGAATATTACTGGGGCAGGCAAAGGAGCAGGCGCCACACTCTATGCAGTCAAAAAGATTGTGCTGCTCAAGTTTTTCGAATTCCTTGCCCTGTGCAAACCAGAACATTTGCTGTGGCAACAGGGTCACGGGGCAGGCTTCGGCGCACATACCACAGCGAATACAGGCCTGTGCCGGTGGCGGGGTGGGTAGTTCGTGCTCGGAGGGTGCCAGCAGGCAATTGGTAGTTTTGACAATGGGCACATTGGCATCCGGTACCGTAAAGCCCATCATCGGTCCGCCCATGATCAGGCGTGTCGTCCGCTGTGCCTGGAATCCTGCCCTGTCCAGCAGGTAGTGCATGGAGGTTCCAATGAGTACCTGGAAATTCTGCGGCTCATCCACACCTTCACCGGTGACCGTGGTTACGCGGGAAATCAGTGGCCGGCCCTTCACCACCGCTTCGAATATGGCGACAGCACTACCGATATTCTGGCATACCACGCCAACCGCAGACGGCAGGCCGCCGCTGGGTACCTGCTTGCCGGTGAGTATTTCTATCAGCTGTTTCTCACCCCCGGAAGGGTACTTGGTGGGAAACTGTACGATCTCAATGTCACTGCCCTGCGCTGCGGTACGCAGGGCTGCCAGGGCCTCAGGTTTATTGTCTTCCACGCCGATCAGGGTTTCCTGCGGCGCGATCAGGTGCTGCAGGATTTTGGTGCCCTCAATAACCTGCTCGGCACGCTCGCGCATCAGGATGTCATCAGCGGTGATATAGGGCTCACACTCGGTACCGTTGATGATCAGTGTTTCCATATGGGTGCCGGGTTTAACCGAGAGCTTTACCGCAGTGGGAAAACCGGCGCCACCCATGCCGGCAATGCCCGCATTGCGAATGATGTTGATCAGTGCGGGCTTGTCCAGTGACTGGTAATCCTCAGTGCCTCGGTGCTCAACCCATTCTTCCTGCCCGTCCGTGTCGATAACGACGCAGCGGCCGGAGTGTCCTGAGGGATGCGCGATGAGACGGTCTTCTATCGCCACCACGGTGCCGGACGTAGGGGCGTGTACTGGCACGCTGACAAAACCGACAGCCTCGGCAATCATTTGCCCCTTGAGCACCCGCTCGCCAATTTCCACCACCGGTGTGGCCGGGGCCCCGATGTGCTGTGACAGCGGGAGAACCAGTTCAGGAGGAATGCCCGCATCGGCTATGCCTGTGCGCAGGGACTGGTGTTTGTTCTCCGGTGGGTGAATGCCGCCGTGGAAGTCGAATATTTTTCTCATGCGGCCTGGTTCCGTGATGCATCGTCCTGCATGGCGTCGGTGGTGATGATGTCCACGCGGCGGCTCACGGGGTCGGGTATCTGCCAGTGCCAGTTACCGAGGCTTTCCTCTTCCGGAATCATATCAATACAGTCTACGGGGCAGGGCTCGACACAGAGATCGCAACCGGTGCACTCGCTGGTGAGAACCGTATGCATCTGCTTGGCTGCACCCAGGATGGCGTCCACCGGGCAGGCCTGTATGCACTTGGTGCAGCCAATACACTCATCCTCGCGAATGAAAGCCACCGTGGTGACATTTTCCTCACCGTGTTCATCGTCCAGCGGGATGGGCTCTAGATCCAGCAGGTCTGCCAGGGCCTGGATACCGGCTTCGCCTCCGGGTGGGCACTTGTTGATGGCTTCGCCGTTGGCGATGGCTTCGGCGTAGGGCCGGCAGCCGGGAAAGCCGCACTGGCCGCATTGTGTCTGCGGCAGTACTTCATTGATCTGGTCGGCGATAGGGTTGCCTTCCGTCTTGAAGCGCACCGCGGCATAGCCCAGTAGCGCACCGAACACAGCCCCGAGCCCTACCAGCGCAATCAGGGCGGCAAACAGCGGGTATTGTGTGAGAAGTTCAATCACTTGCTTTACACCAGTCCGGCAAAGCCCATGAAGGCCAGGGACATCAAGCCCGCGGTGATCATGCCGATGGCCGGGCCTTTAAACGGTATGGGCACGTCCGCCACGTTCAGTCGCTCTCGCATCGCCGCAAACAGCACCAGCACCAGCGAGAATCCCACGGCGGCGCCAAAGCCATAGAACAGGGATTGCATAAAGTTGTGGTCTTTATTGAGGTTGAGCAGGGCGACACCCAGCACGGCGCAATTGGTGGTGATCAGGGGCAGATAGACGCCCAGTACCCGATACAGTAGCGGGCTGCTCTTGCGTACCACCATCTCGGTAAATTGCACTACCACGGCGATCACCAGGATGAAGGCGATGGTCTTCAGGTAGCCCAGCCCCAGCGGGAGCAGCAGGAAATGGTAGGTCAGGTTACTACAGGCGGATGCCAGCGTCAGCACGAAGGTAGTCGCCATGGACATGCCCATGGCAGTTTCCAGTTTATTGGACACGCCCATGAATGGACACAGCCCGAGGAACTGTACCAGCACGAAGTTATTGACCAGTATGGCGCCGATCAACAGTATGGAATAGTCTGCCAACATGGTGGGTCTCTTCTTGCGTCCGGTTATTACTCACCCGAACGTGTTCTTCTTTAATTGACATCCAGGCCCGCTATTTTAGCGCTAACGGCGCCCGAATCCAGTCCGTTTTACTAAACTAACGACCACTAGTCTGTAGCTGTGGCTATTTTACTCGCATGCCTGGCCTGGCTCCCGGGTGCGGCTCCAGCAGGAATATTTCTGTGTCGCCGGGCCCAGCTGCCAGTACCATGCCCTCGGACACACCAAAGCGCATTTTGCGCGGTGCCAGGTTGGCTACCATGACGGTCAGCTTGCCCACCAGATCCTCAGGTTGGTAGGCGGCCTTGATGCCGGCGAACACCTGCCTTTTTTCTCCCCCGGCATCTTCGTCACCCAGGCTGAGCGTCAGGCGCAGGAGTTTGTCGGCGCCCTCAACGTGCTCTGCTGCGACAATTTCGACAATCCTCAGGTCAATTTTAGCAAAATCTTCAAACTCAATGTGAGCGCCGTCTGCCTGGTCTTTCTTCTTTGCCTCGGGCTTTGTGGGCGTCGCTGGTGACGGAGCGGCGGGAGTCTCCCGGCTGGCTTCCACCATGGCTTCCACCTGCTTGGTCTCTATGCGGGTCATCAGCGGCTGGAATTTTTCCAATTGATGTGACAGCAGAGGCGCATCCAGTGCGGTCCAATCCAGTGAACAATTGAGGAAGGCTTCAGCCTTCCCGGCCATGGCAGGGAGAACCGGTTTCAGGTAGGTCATGAGAACCCGGAACAGGTTGATACCCACGCTGCAGACAGCGTGAACCTCTTGCGCCATACCTTCTTCCTTGGCCAATACCCAGGGCTTTTTGTCATCGATGTACTGGTTGGCCCGATCAGCCAGGGCGATGATCTCCCGGATAGCTTTGTTGAACTCCCGCTGTTCGTAGAGCTCGGCGATGGTGTCACCGCGGCCGATGAACATCTCTGCCAATTCCTGCTCCGCGCAGGTGGCCGCAAGCTGGTTGTCAAAACCCTTGCGCAGGAAGCCGGCGCAGCGGCTGGCGATATTCACCACTTTCCCCACGACGTCAGAGTTCACCCGCTGGATGAAGTCTTCCAGGTTGAGGTCGATATCGTCCACGGACGCATTCAGCTTGGCGGCGAAGTAGTAGCGCAGGTACTCCGCATCCAGGTGCTCCAGGTAAGTGCTGGCATTGATGAAAGTGCCGCGACTCTTGGACATCTTGGTGCCATTGACCGTTAAAAAGCCGTGGGCGTAGATGGCTGTGGGAGCGCGCAGCTTGGCGGATTGCAGCATCGCTGGCCAGAACAGGCCATGAAAATTGATGATGTCCTTGCCGATGAAGTGGTATAGCTCGGTATCGGTTCCCTGCTGCCAGTAGGCATCGAAATCGTGACCGGTGCGATCACAGTAGTTCTGGAAACTGGCGATGTAGCCGATGGGCGCGTCCAGCCAGACGTAAAAGAACTTGCCGGGCTCTCCCGGGATTTCAAAGCCAAAGTAGGGGGCGTCGCGGCTGATGTCCCACTCCTGCAGGCCGGCGTCTGTCCACTCGCGCAGCTTGTTGGCGACCTGTGGTTGCAGGGTGTCAGAGGCCAGCCACTCCTTCAACATGGCTTCAAATTCGGGTAGCTTGAAAAAGAAATGGGTGGATTCTTTTTCTATGGGGGTGGCGCCGGATATCGCCGATACTGGATTGATTAACTCAGTGGGGCTGTAAGTGGCGCCGCAGGCTTCACAGTTGTCACCGTACTGGTCCGCCGTTTTACAGCGGGGACAGCTGCCCTTGATAAAGCGGTCCGCCAGGAATAACTGCTTTTCGGGATCGAAGGCCTGGGTGATTTCCCGCGAAGCGATATGGTTGTTGTCCTTGAGGCGGCTGTAGATGGTCTCGCACCAGAAGCGGTTTTCCTCTGAGTGGGTAGTGTGGAAATTGTCGAAGCCTATCAGGAAGCCATCACTGTCGCGTTTGTGTTCTTCCTTCACCGCGGCTATTTGCTGCTCTGGTGTTATGCCGAGTTTTTCGGCAGTGAGCATGATGGCCGTGCCATGAGCGTCGTCAGCGCAGACATAGAGGCAATCGTGCCCACGGGACTTCTGGAAGCGCACCCAGATGTCTGTTTGCACCTGCTCCAGCAGGTGTCCCAGGTGCAGGGAGCCATTGGCGTAGGGCAGGGCACTGGTTACCAGGATTTTACGTGGGGCTTGTGCGGCCATGATTATTTTTGTGCCTTGGAAAAGGGGCGCTACTATAGCGTTTTTGCCTGCGCTTTTCATCCGTTGCAGAAGGGTCAGGCTGGCATTGTTGATCGGCGAGCATGTCCCTATACTAGCGGGCCAGAAATGCGGAGCCAGTTGGCCTTTTCCGTGTGCAAGCAATAGACCGGTAGTCATGAATCAAATCAAGCATATTATCGCAGTAGCCTCCGGCAAAGGGGGCGTGGGTAAATCAACCATTGCCGTTAACCTGGCCCTGGCACTCAAGTCATTGGGTGCCCAGGTGGGTTTACTGGATGCTGATGTTTATGGCCCCAGCCAGCAGCTGCTGCTGGGAATTGCTGCCGACCTGCGGCCTGAGCAGCAGGACGGGCAGTATTTATTGCCGGTTGAGGCGCATGGCCTCAAAACAATGTCCATGGGCTACCTGGTGAATGAGCGCACACCGATGGTGTGGCGTGGGCCGATGGCCGGAGGCGCGCTGGCGCAAATGCTCGAGCAAACACTGTGGGGCGAGTTGGATTACCTGGTGATCGATATGCCGCCGGGAACCGGGGATATACAGCTCACCCTGTCCCAGAAGGCGAATGTTGCCGGGGCCGTTATTGTGACCACCCCACAGGATATTGCCCTGCTGGATGCACAGAAGGGCATTGAAATGTTCCGCAAGGTGGATATTCCGGTGCTGGGTGTGATCGAAAACATGTCAGTGCACATTTGTAGCGAATGCGGTCATCGGGAACACATTTTCGGTGAGCACGGGGGCGATCGTATCGCCCGGGATTACCAGGTGCCGTTGCTGGCCAGCCTGCCGCTGGCGCTGTCCATCAGGGAGCAGGCAGATTCTGGCACTCCCACGGTGGCCGCCGAACCGGATTCCGACGTGGCAAAGATCTTCATTGAGGCCGCTACGGCGGTCCAGCAGGCACTGGCAGGAAGGGCGGATGGCGGGGTGCGCCAGTTCCCCGACATCAAGATTTCTGATGACTAATGGTAAGTAAAGAGAGAGCAACGCGTGAGTATCAAAGCAGATAAGTGGATTCGCAGAATGTCTGCCGAACACGGCATGATAGAACCTTTTGTCGAGGGCCAGGTGCGCTCCGAGGGCGGTGAGCGGCTGATTTCCTATGGCACCTCCAGTTATGGCTATGACGTGCGCTGTTCCCGGGAGTTCAAGGTTTTCACCAATATCAACTCAGCGACGGTGGATCCCAAGGCTTTTGACGAAGGCAGTTTTGTGGACGTGGTAAGCGATGTCTGTGTCATTCCGCCAAATTCTTTTGCCCTGGCCAGCACGGTGGAATATTTTCGTATACCGCGCAATGTGCTGACCATCTGCCTGGGTAAGTCGACCTACGCTCGCTGCGGCATCATTGTGAACGTGACGCCCCTGGAACCTGAGTGGGAGGGCCACGTCACCCTGGAGTTTTCCAATACCACCACGCTGCCAGCGAAGATCTATGCCAATGAAGGCGTGGCGCAGATGCTGTTTTTCGAATCCGATGAGGTCTGTGAGGTTAGTTACAAGGATCGCGGCGGCAAGTACCAGGGCCAGCGGGGGGTTACCCTGCCCAAGGCCTGAGCACCTGGGATTAGTTACCGGCCAGCGTGGAGTGTCTTGCTAGGCGAGGCCTTCCCGGTAATCAATCCCGGTTGCGGGAATTCGATTGCCATCAAGGTAGGCAAGCTGATCGATCAGGGTCAGGCGACCCTCCAGGTGCCAACGCGCGGCCAGCGGGTAAATCACATGCTCCTGCACGATCACTCTCGCTGCCAGTGTTGCAGCCGTATCATCGAGAAGAATGGGTATCCGCGACTGCAGAACGGGTGGGCCTCCATCCAGTTCGGGGGTGACAAAGTGCACGGTGACCCCCGCTTCTTCATCGCCCGCATCCAGGGCGCGCTGGTGGGTGTGCAGGCCAGGGTACCTGGGAAGCAGTGATGGGTGAATGTTCATCAGGCGTCCGGCAAAGGGCTCGATCAGTACCGGGGTCAGGATACGCATAAAACCCGCCAGGATAACCAGGTCCACCGCGTGCGCATTGAGTTCGCTCACCAGCGCCTGGTCGAAATCCTCTCGGCTGGTGAAGTCCCGGTGATTGACACAAAGGGCGGGAAGGCCCGCAGCAGCGGCCAGTTGCAGGCCCGGGGCTTGTGGGTTGTTGCTGATGACCACACTGATGCGGGCTGCGAGTTGCCCCGTGGCGCAGGCGTCTATGAATGCCTGTAGATTGGAGCCCCGCCCCGAAATGAGAATCGCCAGGCGCGGCTGTTCCGTGTGACTCACGGAAGCAAGTCTACGCTGTTATCTCCTGTGGCGATGCGGCCGATTTCCCAGGCACTATGCCCGGCTGTCTCCAGTAGTGACAGGGCTTGCGCCGCGTCCTGCTGCGCCACGCAGAGCACCATGCCAACGCCACAATTGAAGGTGCGATGCATTTCCCGGGTTTCGACATTGCCTTTTTCCTGCAGCCACTGGAAAATCCCTGGCCACTGCCAGCTGCCGGTGTCGATTTGCGCGTTGCAGTTGTCGGGAAGCACCCGTGGCAGGTTTTCCAATAAGCCGCCACCGGTGATATGCGACAATGCCTTGACCTGAATCTGCTGGAATAACTGCAGCAGGGCCTTGACGTAGATGGTGGTCGGGACGAGCAGGGTTTCTCCCAGGGTGGAGTCACCCATGGGCTGTTGCAAATCGGAGGCGTCGACCTCGAGAATCTTGCGGATCAGCGAGTAGCCATTGGAATGTGGGCCACTGCTTGCGATACCCAGTAGTACATCGCCCTCGCCGACATCACTGCCGTCAATAATTTCGGATTTTTCCACTACGCCAACGCAGAATCCCGCCAGATCGTAGTCTTCCCCTGCGTACATGCCAGGCATTTCTGCAGTTTCCCCGCCGACCAGTGCGCAACCTGCCAATTCGCAACCCCTGCCGATACCGGTTACCACATCTACTGCGGTATCCACATTGAGGGCCCCGGTGGCGTAGTAGTCCAGGAACAGCAGCGGTTCTGCCCCGGCGACCACCAGGTCGTTGACACACATGGCTACCAGGTCAATGCCGATGGTATCGTGTATGCCCATGTCCATAGCCAGGCGCAGTTTGGTGCCCACGCCATCGGTGCCGGAGACCAGCACCGGGTGCCGATAGCCCTGCGGGATTTCGCACAGCGCGCCGAAGCCACCGAGGCCGCCCAGTACTTCAGGCCGCGCGGTGCGTTTTGACACGCCCTTGATGCGCTCTACCAGTGCATTGCCGGCGTCGATGTTGACGCCCGCGTCCTTGTAGCTCAGGGAGGTCTTCCCGTTGTCATTGCTCATTGGATTGAATCCAGTAAAAGTTTGGGTAGGTTCTGCAGGGCCGCCATTTTATCTTGCCTGCTGTCCAAGCGCACTCATGAATTCGCGTTTTCAGCAGCCTGTGACGACTCTTTTTATACCTCATTGCTGCGGCGCAGTGGTTTGAGGGGGTGCCCAGCCTGTCGGGCTCAGTGTTGAGCCTGGTGCCGAAGCCGCAAGGCTGTGGTGCGGGACTGGTACCGCAGTAGTCCCGGAATAGTCATGAGGCTGCTACAATAGGCGTTTTTGCAGGCCATTACCGGAGATCGAATTGGGAATTTTATCGGGTGCACGCATATTGCTGTTGTTGTTGTTGCTGACTGCGCTGGTCGCGCGGGCAGACATCGTGGCGGGGCTGCACACGGCCCGCGTGCCGGTCGCCGACCAAGGCTCTGCCGCCCTCGCAGCTGCATCCCGCAAAGCGCTGGCTGAGGTGCTGGTCAAGGTGTCAGGCTCCCGCGAGCTGCTGCAGAACCCGGTGATTGTGGCGGCTCTTGGTGAGTCCCGCAGTCATGTGCAGCAGTACGCCTATGTCCGCGGCGAATCACCGGGGGAAGGGCTTGCAGCGCGTTTTGAGTTCGATGGGACCTATATCACGCAATTGGTGGCCCAATCCGGGGCTCCCCTATGGACTGCCAATCGCCCCCTGGTGCTGGCCTGGGTGGTAGTGGAGGATGCAGCAGGCCGCCATTTTATCAATCGGGACACGGCACCGGCTGAGTCGCAGCAGCTGGAGGATGAGTTTTCCAGACGGGGTGTTCCAGTGCAGCTGCCGCTGTTTGACCTCGTTGACACGGCTGCGGTGAGCACCGGGGATGTCTGGCGCCTGGATGCCAAGGCCGTGCTGGATGCATCAGAGCGCTACAATGTCCAGGATATTGTGATGGCTCGCCTGAATGTACCAGGCACCGGGGAGGTGAAGGGCAACTGGATTTACTTTTACCAGGGCGATCATATTGATCGTCCTGTCACTGCGGTTGATATGGGGTCTTTCCTGAGGGATGGGGTGGAAGTCGTTGCGGGTAAGATGGCTGCACGCTATGCCGTAGCCACCACTTCGGGGGACGATGGTGATGTACGCATGTCTGTCACCGGGGTCTACAGCTATGCCGATTACGCGAGTATTGTCAGCTGGCTGGAAAGTCTTGAACTGGTCGAATATGCCAATATTGAACGCCTGCGCGGGGACCGTCTTGAATTGCGCCTCGGTGCGCGTGCGGAGGTCTCGCAACTACCAGCGATTATCGAGCTCAATAGCCGGCTGGTGCCCGCCCCAAGGACTGAGTTGGATCCTCAGTTGAGTTACCAGTGGCAGAACTAGAGACAGCGGCAGGGAAAGCGTTGAGCGCTCTGCGCCAACACCAGTTACCCCTTGAGGTGCGCCTGCGCGATGACGCCACGCTGGATAATTTCCTGGCATTGCCCCCTGTGGAACCGCTGTTGGAAGCCCTGCAAACGCAGTTGGGGCTCGACGGGGAAGCTATCATCTATCTTTACGGGCCCGCCGGCACAGGAAAATCGCATCTGCTGCAGGCCGCCGCCCAGCTTGGCGCAGCGGAAACCCTCTATCTGCCCCTTGCAGCCCTGCGTCAGTGCCCGCCCGCAGACGTGTTGCAGGGTGTCGAGTATGCGCACAGGGTTTGTCTGGATGATATACAAAGTGTGCTCGGTGATACCGCTTGGGAGCTGGCCCTGTTCAACTTCTACAACCTGGCGCGGCAACAGGGTTGTAAACTGGTAGTAGCCGCGGATGCCGCTCCCCGGGTGTTGGCCGTAGGCCTGGAAGATCTTCGCTCGCGCCTCTCCTGGGGTATCGTTTACCAGCTGGCCCAGTGTAGTGATGAAGATAAAGCCATTATTCTCAGTTTTCGCGCGTCGCGTCGGGGTTTGTCGCTGCCGCCGGGCGTGGCCAGTTATATCGTCAGTCGTGCGCCGCGAGCCATGCAGCAGCTATTGGATGTGCTTGATCAACTGGATGAGGCATCGCTGGCCCAACAGCGGGTGTTATCCATTCCCTTCGTCAAGGAAACGCTGGGTTGGTAAACGTATCATCGACCGTGGCCGCAATAGGGAATTTCACCGAAAATCGGGTTTGGCGCATACTCAATGAGTGGTATCATTATCGGATAACCGCAAAACGCACGGAGAATTAAAAGCATGAAAAAGCAACTGATCTCGGCAACTGCTGCTGCCTGTATTTCCCTCGCAGGTATCGCTCTTCCCGCATCCGCGGAGCTTCCCATTACGCTCAACGCCGGTGCCGGGTACTGGTATTTTGATCGCGACGACGTGCGTGGTTTTGAGCCTGACGACACCACTACAACGTGGGCGGGCATGGAGTGGGCCTTCAATGATAACTGGGCGGCTGAGGTGATCTACGCCTACGGAGATTCCGGTGAGTTCAAGAGCGGTGGCCCGGATATGGAAGTCACCAACTGGCAGTTGGGTATGTTGTACTACGGCGGCAGCTATATTGGTGAGCCCATGCGCGTACGCCCTTATGTGGCTCTCAGTGCTGGTGAGATCAAGCTCGAGGCAGACACCTTCGATACCGTGGAGACCACGATAAACGGTGGCCTTGGTGTGCGCTGGATGATGGGCAAGCGCCTGGGTCTGCGTGTGGAGGGCCGTGCGATTTACAGCCTCGACGAAAGCGAAACCGATTACCTGGTCAGTGCAGGCCTGAACTTCTACATGGGTAAAGTTGATCCCGACCCGATTCCCGCGCCGCTGGATTCAGACGGCGATGGTGTCACCGATGACAAGGATCTCTGCCCGGGCACCCCCATGGGGACCCGCGTTGACGCCGATGGCTGTCCGCTGCAGGTTGCCCAGGTTGCCTCTATCAAGCTGAAAGTGAATTTTGCCTTCGACTCCGACGTGGTGCAGGAAAGGTTCTTCGCGGACCTGGGCGAACTGGCCGAATTCCTCAAGCGCTTTAGCGATCTGCAGGTAGATGTCGAAGGGCACACCGAC
>CBDTVJ010000070.1:0-12722 GCA_965363655.1 uncultured Halieaceae bacterium
TGTCGCGAATATCGCGAGTCAGGAAAATAACTTTTTTGCCGCCAAAGCGCCGCTTGTTGAACTTCAGTTGCTGGTAATGTGAGGGATCGAAGAGGTGGAAGCGACCACCATGGCTGAACATTACCGTATCGCAGGGTGCTTGCCGGCTTAATGCGTAGGTATCCAGCACCGTGCTGTCAGGGTTGCCCGTGACTTCCGCCAGGGCCTTTCCCATCAATACCCTCAGCCAGGTCCGGCCGGTTTTTGGCCAGGACACGACATAGGTGTCCACCAGGGCGCCCCGTGAAATATTACGGGCGGTCTTGATAAACTTGTCAGGCTCACGGGAGTAACGGGCAATTGAGCTAAGGTAGTAGTGCATTGCCGTGGGGACTCCTGTTGAGACTGCGTGTGCTGATTATAAAAGGGTAAATCCGTGCTCCGGGAGACCGTCGATCAGGATGCCACAATAAGCAGTAGTATATGCGGGGGTTGGCGTATAACAACAGTTCCCAGTGTGATCCCAGGGTGACAATGCGGGTATTGTGAAGCGAATCACAGTGAAAAGTGCCCAGGCAACCTAGTCCTTGCCGAATTCACTTGAAGGGGGTGGCGCAAGAGCGGAAATGCGAATTTGGCTGATCTGGTCCGCAATAAGCCCCAGGATGCCTACCAACACCCCGATAATCATCAGGAAGGCGCCCAGTACCGGTACACCCTCGCCCTTGCTAAAGGCGATATACATACTATAAAAGCCGCCAATTGACAGGAGATAGAGGCTGGCCTGCAGGAAAATACGCATGGGCGCAAACAGGGTGATGACCCGCATGACCAATAGCATGGTATTAAAACCATCACTCAATGCGACCTTGCTGTTACCTATGCGGTGATTGGTTTGTATCGGGTGGAACTCAAAGGGGTAGTGCTGCTCCACCAGAATGATGGTGGAAGTCAGGCTGGCGCTATAGGTGTCGGGCAGAATCTGCAAATAGGGCATTATCATGTCGCGTTTAAACACCCTGAGACCGCAATTCAGGTCAGAACCTGATTTGACCCGCAGTATCCTGGCCAGCATCCTGATGAAGTACTTGCCGACGCCTCGTACTACGGAAACCGATTTTTGGCGCTGGCCCAGCACCGCCGCCAGCTTCTCTTGCTGCAGCCTCTGGATCATTTGCTGCAAAAAATCAGCGCGATGTTCGTTGTCCGCATCAAACCAGGCGATGAGTTCCCGGGTGGCACAGCGCATTCCAGTCTTCAGGGCTCCGCCATAACCGCGATTATAGTGGTGCTGCAGTAGGCGCACTCCTTCATAGCTGGCCACGCTTTCAGCCGTCTTATCATGGCTGCCGTCATCCACGACAATGATCTCTGCCGCCGGGAAATATTCCCGTAGGCTATTCAGCGTGGCTACGATGCCATCCTCCTCGTTATAGGCGGGAATGATGATGCTGACGTTGCTGTAGTCTTCTACGAAGGTATCGTTGTTATTGATTAATTCGGTCATAAAACTCTGCTTGTTGGGCGTTAGCGGCGGTCGTGGTGCGGTTGCGAATGCACGAACCCTGAGAAAGAAAAACTATAATTATTTCAAAAGTCTACATGATTACCGATTGCAGTATCAATGCAAATATACGGTTTCCTGGGGATATTTGGTCAGCGAAGAGGTTACAATTGGATGGCGCGGGCAAGCGCTGACTTTAGCGGTGGTATTATGACTCCATGGATTGATCAATGAATATTCTTACGAAGGAGTTCGCCAATCATCGCGGGCTGATTCGGACAGTACTGGCGGACGTGATGTGGCGCCTGGGCCCCTATCGAAAATACGGCAAGGTGGACTGGTCGCGGGTCAGGCGCCTGGTTTTTATCTGCCAGGGCAATATCTGCCGCAGCCCTTTTGCGCATCATTTTACCGCAGCTGCGGTTGACGATATACCCGTCGTGTCTTTTGGCCTGGCTACCACAACGGGTGTTCCCGCCAACGGTATGGCCCTGGATGTCGCGGGTGATTACGGGCTGGATCTTAGTGATCACCGTACCACGGACATCTCCGATTTCAATATTCGGGACGGCGATCTGCTGCTGGTTATGGAAGATCGCCATATACACTGGCTTGCGCCACATCTTGCACAGAAGGATGTTCAGGTAGGACTTCTCGGGCTCTGGTGTCGCCCCCGATTTGCCCTGTTATATGACCCCTACGAACACCCGCGGGAGTACTTTTCTTCCTGTTTTGGACGCATAGAACGCGCAGCACTTAATCTCGTGCAGGAGTATCGGGATTCCCGAGGTACCTAACTGCGCCCGGGAAGTAATTTGGTGAGTATATTTTTCAGGTCGGCAAGAAAAGGACCTGGATCGCGAACATCGAAGATGTAGTAACGCATTCCGGGGTAGAAAAAATAGCGTATGAAATCCACCAGCTCTTGCGCTTTGCTGTAACGAAAGAACGGGTCCTGGATGGCATCTGGCTGGAACATCAGTCTTGCCAGGCGCCGTAGCTCCGGAATCATGAAGCGACAGTGGCGGGGCGCATAATCGGGCTGGCTGACACTGGTGGGGTCACCCTGTCCACTGTCGACCAGTGCCGTGGCGAATGGTACACCGGCTGTTATGGCCAGGGGCAGGCTGCCCCAGAAACGGCCATTAATTTCCATAAAGTAATAGCTGTTGCTAGCTGGATCATGGCGATACTCCACCATGGCCACGCCGTTCCAGCGCAGGGCTCCCAGAAGCGCCATGGAGCGCTCCAGGCAAGCCTGGTGAGCATCCATCGGCAAGCTTTTACAGAGGCTGGATACCCCTCCTTCAGGAGGCCATTCGTGAATACGCTGGTGTTGGAAGCGGAGGGTGACCTCGCCATCACGAACCAGGAACATCTGGCCAATACCCTGGCCGGGACAGTATTCCTGCACCAGCGGGAATTCGCTAATGGGCGCATAGGGGCGCAGTTTTTCTATCAGGTCCTTTGCATTGTGGGCGTACTGGCACTTGTGCACAGCCAGTCCTGCATGTTCCAGCTCGCGAACCACCTTGTTGGGATCAGCCCATTTGATCACGCGTGGGTAGGTCAGCCCCTCGGCTCGCTGTTCGATTTCCTCCTGCGAGCTGGGCGTAAAGGTATCGGGAATACGAATGCCAGCCTGTTGTGCCAGTTCCAGGCTCCGAGCCTTGTCGAGCACCTGGTCAAGCATCTCCTGCGCTGGAGTCAGTAGCCGCAGGCACTGTTCGAGTCGATTACGATGGCGGTTGAGCAGTAGATGATCGTGTTCGCTGATGGCGATCAGTGCTGCGCCAGGAAACTCCTCAGCCAGGGCCTGCAGTTGATCAATAAGCTCCTGTTCCGGCTTGGCCCTGATGATATTGCGGTGACAAAAGCGGGAAGCGAAGCCGATAGAGCTCTTTGAGCGACCAACGCCCACGGTATAATGCCCGTGTCGTCCCAGGTCACGCAGTATGGCAACTCCAATGGGTGTATCTACACCGAGCACAATCACCGCGGGTTTTTGTTCGGGGGCTGGGCTCTTCCCGGGTGCCATACTAGATTCTGTCATTCACAAAGTTCTGTGTTGCGCGGGTCAATGACCTTAGCACGGAGCCCTTGAGAGAGGGAGCGGGTTCGGGTTGCAGGGGCATTTCCTGCGCCAGCGCGCCAAAAGTGCAGACCTCGAAGCGATCCTGGTGTTGACGGAGAAACTGGCACAGGACTTCGAGACGCTGCTGCACCAGACGGTTGGGTCGCAGGGATGTGTAGCGAAAGTCGGCTTTCTTGATGAATTCGAAAGGATGGGTCACCAGTACCAGGGTCTGTGCAGATTGGGCATGGCATTCATCGAGTAGCGAAGTCAGTTCACTGGCAGAGCAGGCAGTAATCTGCGCGGCCCGGTAGCGCCCTTTGCCGACGGGGCCGGGATCGATAAAACACCCCACCGTTAGCTCATGCACGCCTTCGACGACCTGTACTCCACCTGCCTGGCATAGAGACTGGTCTTCGTAATCCGCACTGGCGATACAAATATTGGAAGCCAGGTATAAATGCGCCTGTTTCATGGCACGGTAGACTGTCCGGTTCGCTGAGAAATTGCCCGTGCGCATCGCCACCGGTCGCGTCCCGGTCCATGCCTTAATCTGGTCGCAGCCTTCATTGATAAGGGCTGTAAGCTCCTCTTCACCCAGTGCACTACTATCATCGTTATAGCGAGGTCCGGCAGGCGGAGGGTTACCAAAGTTCTTCCACACAGGGTGGATATGCAACTGTATGTCTTGACCCGCTGCTTGCAGATGATCGGTAACGCGATTCATCGCTTGCGGGCCGAAGTGCCGCGTGTGCGCTGTTTCAACGAAGAAGGTTGCCCGTAGATCGTGGTGTTCGAGGGTCCGCGTAATAAAACCCAGGGCCTCGCTACGCCCATTCACCTCGCCCCATACAGGCTCCTCAAGTAGGGGAGGGAAGCGTACGGGGTCTTCCATCGCACCGGCGATGCTGGGTTCAGTGTCAACTGTGAGGATGACACGGGTCTTGGGCATGCGGTGAATCCTCTTCCTGTTTCCGCTGCCATCCCCGGGCAGCAGTGATCTATGGGGTATTTGGAGCCGTGCTCAAGCCCCTCAAGTCAGTGATGTTTTTCTCTATATCGTTCAGATGCTACCATCACCGGTTTAGGGATCACAATATCGCTGAATCCCTCCGTATCACACTGGAGAACGTAGATGGTATCACTTGAAGAGCTTAAGGCTCTCATTGGCGAGGTATTACAGATATCAGACCGTATGGATAAGTTGGGTGAGAACGATGTATTGCTGGGAGGAATTCCGGAATTTGACTCTATGGCCGTGGTATCGCTTCTTACCGTCATTGAAGAGAACTACGGTGTTATGATCGACGATGACGAGGTCAGTGCCGATAATTTTGAAACCATTGGCAGTTTGTTGCAGTTCGTCAATTCCAAGGTAGCTTAGTCAATCGTCAATCCCTCTGCCGGGTAAACCCCATGCTTAGCACCATCAAGACAGGCTTTCTGGAGGGACCTAACGGCAAGCTGCATGTCTCGATTTTTGTCCCGACCCAGGCTGTCCCACTGCGGGGCTGCGTAATTCATGTGCCGGCCTTTGCCGAGGAAATGAATAAATGCAGGCCGATGGTCAGCCGGCAGGCACGCGGACTCGCTGAGAGCGGGATTGCGGTTGTCGTTCCGGATCTGTCGGGTACCGGGGATAGTGAGGGTGAGTTTTCCTCCGCAACCTGGCTTAACTGGAAAGCCGACCTGGCGTATCTCGTGCATTGGTCGCAGGAACGACTCGGGGGCAAGGTTGCCCTGTGGGGAGTGCGCCTGGGGGGGCTGCTGGCCCTGGATGTCATTGCTGAAGTGGGGCAATCCATAAGTGCCCTGCTCTTGTGGCAGCCGGTTCTCAGTGGCAAGCAGCATATGGCGCAGTTTTTACGCCTGCGCATGGCCGCCGGCTTGATGCAGGGTGCCGGCGAGAGTGTGGCCCAACTACGGGAACAGTTGCTGGGGGGCGCGGAGATTGAAGTAGCGGGCTATTCCTTGTCTGCACAGCTCTTTACCCAGATTGAGGAAGTGGCGGCGGCTGACCTTGAAATTCCTTTGCATATTGATATTAAAGCCCTGGAGGTCGTGGCTGTCCCCGGGAAAGGTTTACTCCCTGTAACGCAGACACAGGTAGAACGGTGGTGTGAACGCAACATACACGGTACCGCAGAAACTGTCTCGGGCAGTCCTTTCTGGATGACCCAGGAGATCGCACTTGCTCCGTCACTGATTGAGCCAGGTTGCGCGTTTCTGGCCGCTTTTACGCCTGTTTTTAAAGCAACGAATACTCCGGAGCAGGGTGCAGGCGAACTATTCGCGTCTGGTGATGCAAGCAGTGCCTCCGCCAAGGTCAGGTCTATTGTCTTCACCTGTGAAGGTGATGAACTTGTAGGGCAGTTACATCAACCGGCCCAGCCCTCAAATAAGGGCGTACTGTTGGTGGTGGGTGGGCCCCAGTATAGAGTTGGTAGCCACCGACAGTTCCTGCAATTAGCCAGGCACTTGAGTGAGCAGGGTATTCCCGTCTTCCGCTTTGACTATCGTGGTATGGGTGATAGCTCGGGGGAATTGTGCGGATTCAAAGGCGTGAACCAGGATATCCAGTGTGCAATCGATACCTTCCAGCGTGAATGCAGCGCCGTCTCGGATATTGTGATTTGGGGACTATGTGATGCCGCGACAGCGGCTGTATTCTATGCGCACCGTGATCCAAGGGTGAAAGCTCTTGTCCTTGCCAATCCCTGGGTTTACAGCACACAAGGGGCTGCAAAAGCTTACCTGAAGCATTACTACCTGCGGCGTTTCTTCAGTACCGCATTCTGGAAGAAGGTTTTGCGCGGGGAATTCAAACCCGTTGAAGCGGCCAGCTCAGCGGCGAAAATGGTGGAAAGCGCAATGGACAACAATTCCGGGGGTGACTCAGCTGCCAGTGATGAAGTCGATGGCGCAGTGCCCGCAGAGGAATCAGAGGACCTGGTGGCCCGGTTTTCCTCTGGACTGGGCCAGTTCCCCGGAGATGTTCTGTTCGTACTAAGTGGCAATGATCTCACTGCGGCGGAGTTCAAGGGCGCGGCGGAAAGTAATAGGAGCTTGCGCCGTTTGATGAGAGCTAAAAGGGTTCATTGTGAGACCGTGCAGGATGCCGACCACACCTTTGCCCGAAGGGAGTGGTCCGCTGCAGTTGAATTATTGACGGCACAAATGGTCCGGGAACTCTGACTACCAGACTGACCTTAACCATCTTCCAGAAAAATACCAAACGTGAGAAACCTGATATGCGGATGAAACTACTGTTGGCCAATGTACTGGCTTGTTCTGTGCTTTTAGCTGTTACAGGCGCCTTCGCCAAGGCTCCCGGTGATGCAATGGCGGCCCCTGTTTTCAGCGACGCGGTAGAGTTGAGTCGGATTGATCAATATACGCTCAAGTCCGCAGTGCATCTTGTGGATGGCATAGATCCGATAGGCAGCGAAAACACCATCAGGGTTGTGGTGGAAATCCCGACCGGTTCTACCCAGAAATGGGAAGTGGAAAAGTCCAGTGGTGACCTGCAGTGGGAGTTCAGGAAGGGCAAGCCCCGATTGGTTAAGTACCTGGGCTATCCGGGTAATTACGGCATGGTTCCCAGAACCTTGTTGTCCGCTGAAAATGGTGGTGACGGGGATCCGCTGGATGTACTCGTCCTGGGGCCTGCCGTTCCCCGGGGCAGTGTGGTGGAGGTGAAAGTCATCGGTATGCTGATAATGCTGGATAAAGGTGAGCAGGACGACAAACTGATTGCGGTAATGGCCAATGACATTTTTGACGAGGTTGACACAATCAAGAAACTGGATAAGAAGTTTCCCGGGGTAACGAGTATTGTCGAGACGTGGTTTGCAAACTACAAAGGGCAAACAAAAATCGAAACCATGGGGTATGTTGGACGCACCAAGGCTCATACTGTATTAACCCAGGCTCTGGATGACTATAAAAGGCTATCCACCGGGGCCGGTGATAGACCAGAAAATCAGTGAAGACCCCCCTTCAGCATGAAAGCTGGCTAAGTCCTGTGCAGGAATTTTGATAATATCTAATAAAAACAATATCTTGATCTGTGCTTGCGTGAAAATCTCCAAGGCAGATTTTTCCCTGAATGCGCCTGTAGATTCTACCGCCCACTGTCGATTTCTGGGATTTAGCTCACGGAAATTCGCACAAGTTTGTGCTACGCTCCCTTAATGTAGGTAGGGATATTTGGCGGCACCGCTCAGCATGTAGGCAACAGAAGCCTGTAGTAACGAGTTTCGCTGGACACTATCAAAAAAATTGATAGGGTTGTTGAATTTCATCAATCCAGGCACAGGTTTACATAATGAATAGTTACCAAAATTCAAAAATTGGCAAAAAAATGCACCTGATTACCTTTGCTGTACTGGGTTTGGTTACATTGCCTGCCTACGCGTATCTGGACCCCGGCAGCGGTAGCCTGATAATACAGAGCGTCATTGGCGCCCTTGCCGCCATTGGTGTGACCCTGAAACTTTACTGGCATAAGATCAAGCTGAAGTTAGGTGGGCGCAAGCCAGCAGAGCTTGACAGTGAACTGACAGAGAACAGTTCCACCAAGGAATAGCGCAGCTACTCGAAGAACTCTTTAGTAAATCTATAAACTGGATCAGCACTGATTCAGGGCCCTGCAACTGCCTGCGCTCCGAGATCAGGCGCTTCTGCTGCAGTACGGGGGTATCTTCCCGAAGGGTGGGCATATTGCCAGCTCAGTAGTTCATCTATCTTCAAGGCGCCAGGGGTGAGCGGTATTTGTAGCTTTTCGATCCGCCTGCCCGCTCGCCCTATACCAGGCCATGAACTTTGCAGACGATAATCGTGCTGTAGCGGGTCTACATACAGTTGACTGGATCGCGCCGCAAAGGTGTTCTCAGATTTATCTATGCTGGTGTTATCGAGGCCGCTGGTAAACCCCGGTGCGAACCAGTTGCCCCAGCCACTGATTCTTCCCGTGGAAGCCCCTCCGCGCAGCGAGGACCCGAGTACCTGGTTATTCCGCCTGGTCCCACCATCATCGAAAATATTCCCAATCAGCACGGCGCGAGCCTCTTTGCTTGACAGGTCAATGACCGGGGAAGAGAAGGGCGTAATGACCGTATTGTGAATCAGGAACAGCGTTCCGATATGAGGCAAATTGTTGTCCTGGCCGAAGTGAATAACAGACAGGTTGCCACGCGTATTGGGGTCTTTGGCGATGATGTTTCCCAGTAGTACTGCGTGGGAGCCCGGGCGGGCCGTGAGCGGAGAGTCTACCAAATCGAATTCGCGATTGGCAGAATCATGAATATACGAGTACGCCACGCGAGTAAAATGGGCCCGGCTCTTTATATTGTGTAGCTCAATTGGATTGTGCACCTCAGAGAAGCGCAGTGTCACCGAGGTTCCGCCCAGATAAAGGTTATGCCTGAGATTGTGATGAATCGCACTATACTCAATAAGCTGGTTGACGGCATTTTTCAACTCGGCCTTGCCGTTAGACATGATGCCCATTTGGTTGTGGTGAATGTCACAATTGCGAATTGTAATGTTATTGGCCTGGTTGATACGAACACCCGCCCCGTTGTTTCCAGAGTTCGACGCACCTGTGATTTCAAAACCTTCTAATACCGAACCTTCGGCCCTGGGATTAAACTGAAAGATAGCCCGAGGCGTGCTGCCCCGGCCGCTATGCCTATATCCATCACCGGAAACCTTAACTCGATTTCCTCCATCCACCGCGACGGCGCGAATAGTAACGCGAGGCTTGTTGATGGATACTCCAACGCCCTCATAGGCCTGGTCAAACAGTCGCGGATAGACCTCGATTATGTCTCCAGGTTTTGCTCGTTTGACAGCTTTTTCGATACGTTCAAACTTTTTTCCGGGCCCAACCTGCAGTGTCTTGCCAGTGGCGATAGCTGAGGAGGTAAGACACCAGGCAAATAGCAGGATACCAGCGGCTGGCCCAAGCCAGGTGCGAATCACTGGAACACCCTGCTAGCCTACTTTTTTTGCAGTAGACATAAGGTTCGCTCCGAGTCCTTGATCCTCTCCTTCTCAATGAATCGAAAATAGGTGGAGAACGCCTGCTCGAAGCCTTCCAGGGTGTAGTCGGGGAAGATATCCTCTCTGGTTGATAACAGCCGAATGACCTGGGAATCAGATTTCGGGACAAACTCTATGATCAGTGACTGACAGACGGTACTGAAAAACTCTGCGATTTTCTCCAGGGGAACGTTATTGGAAATATGTATGTGGTGGATGATTGCCAGCGCCATGCCAACATCGACATTATGGCGCTCGACGAAAGACATACGCTCCTTGTTGGCCCAGCCGATAGCGGGGCTGGGTGAGGCAAGGTCCTGTACCAGGGGCAGGATAGACGTTTCGTTATTCTTCTTCGCGTCCCGATAATTTTTATCGACAGCGACTACATCAATATCGTGTGCTAGTACAAGGAAGCCAGAATCCACCGCAATGCGACTGAATCTACCCGTATTGGCCCCAAAATCCGCTGCCATGGGCGTGGCGGACTTGTCCGAGGCAAGCAGGAACTGGGCAACCAACTGCTCTTTGTGCTGCATGGATTCGTCAATGTAATTGGTGTCCTGGTAGTAATTGCCCCACTCAGTGGCAGAGTGCTTCCAGGAAAGAGATTCGGTGGCGCTCTTCAAGCTGGCTAACAGCCCTTCGAGCCTTGCACGACTCACTTTCACCTGGGGAGCGCTGTCCTGGTCGCGGCCGACATCATCAAAGCGCTGCTGTGTTTTGGCGTGCAAATGTATATGCGCCAGCAGGGAATACTTGAACCAGGTCTTTCGCGGCAACATCTGGCTGGCAAGGTCCAGTGGAACTCCGTCAATGAAGCACTGCAGCAGGCGTGATTGTCGGTGATCTACCTGTGACATCAGGGCCAGAGGTGCGAGAAAATGCTGGCAATATTGACGATAGGCTACCCAGGCTGTGCCTTCTTCGTACTTCTCGAAAGAGAGGGTGTCGATAAATATTGCTTTCCCGTTGTGAAACTGTACGTTGTAGGCGCTGGCATCTTTAAGTGACATGCCAAATTTAAGCGCTTCAATCTGTACTTCCAATGTCAGTAGCGCCGCATCCTTTAGCTGGCTAAATGACCATTCGTAAGGATAAGAAATATAGGCGATCTGGGTTGGTTCCAGGGTTTTGTAGCAATCCGTGGCGTCGTTGTCGATTTCCACGTGTGGAATCAGGAGCTGCCGCTTGGTAAGGGCCTCATATAGACCCGACCCCATTAATTGGTCATATTCTTGCTGGTAACCCAGGTTTACCTGCCGCAGTACTTTTCCGTTCTGTTCAAATAGAAAACCGCTGGGATCCCTGAATGATGATGGTAACGACTGATGCGACATACTTTTTTCCGACTTTTTAGTTTGCCTGGGCTGGAATTATCCGGGAATGCCCGTTCATGATTTTGGACTGAAAGCTGCGTCCAGACTGGTAATCAGACAGCATTCTCCTCGACCGGATCATGCAATGTCAATTCGGATTGTAAGTCTTGCTACCCTGGTATCACTTCGAGAATCCCCGGGGAACGTCTCAACACCTCCTTGCCAAACATGGCGATGCGTAAGGAAGGTATGATTAGTGGTGCTGTACACAGCGTTCTCACTGGAATTGTGATGCAGCTGTCATTTTTACGTATTTTATTACTTTTCATTTGAAGCAATAATGAACCTCTGGTTAACGCATCATTTATACGGCTTTGACAATCGATGTCGCAAGAGCAGGTCTGGAGTGAAATGAATTGAAAAGTTTTAAGCATGGATATGCATTCGTATGGGCTGTGCTGCTAATGCTGGTAGCAGCCCAATCTGCGAACGCGGCCCTGACCCTGGATTCTGACTTTCTTAAGATTTCAATTAGCAGCGACAGCGGGGGTATCGAGACAGTAGCTGTTGTGTCGGGAGGCGATGAAGCTACCGAGTTCGTCACGCTACTGGATGGAGGCAATTTGCTGGCATTATCCCGCCCCTTCGACAGCAAACTCCGCTCGCAGGAAATTCGCGATGAGCTTGCAGGCGAAAGGGTAGTTGCCAGCGTATTTGACTTCACAGATGGCGTGATATTGGACAGGATGTTGTCTCTGGGTGCTACACCTTACACAATACGAATCAATTACAAGCTCAGTAATCAGTCAACTGAAACGCTTAGTCTGGGAGCAGACGGGGCGACGCACCTGGTTTTCGGGTCTGGGTTTGAAGGGATAAGTGATCCGCTGGGAGGCTATGCTTCCTCCATTTATTCCTACATGAATTCCTTTTTCTCAAAAGCAGCTGAGCCTGAGCGTGTTTTTCGCCTGGAGGGAGAAGAATTCCCGGCAAGTGAAAAAGTAGGGTGGTTTGGCTGGCTCAATAGATACCATCTGATAGCGCTTCGAGCAACTGGAGGGAATGGTGCTTCCAAAATCCAACTGGCTTCATTTGTCTCGACAGATTCTTCTGCCGAAGAACTTACGGTTCCGCAGCAGATTGGGCTGTTTCCAGATAAGCCGGTCTTGTTGCAGCCTGGAGATTCTCTGGAGTTTGCATTTGAGATCGTAGCCGCACCCAAAAGTGAGAAACTGCTAGCGGGCCTGGATGTGCCACTGGACAGTGCGGTGTTGATCAATTTGTGGGATTGGTTTCGCTGGATTTGCCTGGCGCTTGCCAGGCTGTTGCTCTATCTTTTCTCGGTTACCAATAATTGGGGAGTAGCCCTGATTCTAGCGGCGCTCATTGTGCGAATTTTAACGATTCCTGTTACGCGAATTTCTTTGCAGTACCAGGAGCGGGCAGCCGCGCAACAGGAGCTTATACAACCCAAGCTGCAATACATTAAGGAAAATTATTCCGGATTGGAGCTTAGTCAGCAAATGGTCGATTTATACGAGAAGGAAGACTTCGACCATCTACTCCCTTTCAAGAGCATGCTGGGCCTGTTCATCCAGATACCGATACTGATCGCGTTGTTTAATGTGATTGCGGAAACCCCGGAGCTTGGCAATGCGTCCTTTCTGTGGATAAATGACCTGTCGGTATCTGATCGTCTATTTTCGCTGGGCTTTAATTTACCCTTCTTCGGTGGCTATTTTAATCTACTCCCTTTCGCTATGGCCTTTGTTACTGTGGTGTCGACTTACTATGCCCGGCG
>CBDTVJ010000071.1:0-12614 GCA_965363655.1 uncultured Halieaceae bacterium
CAAACACCGTGGATGACTCCCTGTTGATGTTCAACGAACCCGAGGTACGTGCACTAGGCGTCCCCGGGGGAGGAGCAGTGGCTTCGGCTGCCGATATGGCGCTGTTCTACCAGTGTTTGCTCAGCAACCCCGGCGAGTTATGGAGCCCGCAGGTTCTGGCCGATGCACTTGGCAGGGTTCGAGTCGATTTCCCCGACCCCATCACAGGGGCCCCGGCCAACCGGGGTCTCGGCGTCGTTATTGCAGGGAGTGGCAAGTTTCTTTCTTACCGTGGAATGGGAACTAAAGTATCTCCGCGCACCTTCGGACACCAGGGAGTCGGTGGCCAGGTCGCCTGGGGAGATCCGGTAAGTGGCCTTTCCTTCTGTATGCTGACGAATGGATTGGATGTTAATCCACTGCGCTGCGCACAGTTGTGCGCTGCGGCCAGTAACCGGGCAGGGGCCTGTGTAGTGTGATATGACGCCGTATCCATCATGGACGGTCAAGTGGGCCGCTGCTTCTGGCCATGGTGCCAATCGGTCCTAATGACCCCGCAATGACTGAAGTAGAGCTCTATCGAAAGATACCGGGCCAGGTCCTTACGCTTTATAGGCAGTCACGACATTGTCATGCAGGAGTCGCTCGATCTCTTCATTGCTGTACCCGGCTTCCTGCAACACTTCCTTGCTGTGCTCACCCAGCCGGGGAGGGTGACGATAGAGGCAAGCGGGTGTCTCGGAAAGGTGCCCCGGATAGCGCACATAGCGCATGGTGCCGGCTTCGGGATGTTCGGCATCAAATATGGTGCGGTTGTGCTTTGCCTGGGGGTCTTCGGCGAATTCGCGCACCGTTTTCACCGGACCGAAGGGCACTCCTGCCGACTCCAGCCTGGATAATAGTTCCTTGGTGGAGAAGTTCTTCATTACCTCACCGATGGCATCCAGCCAGGGCCCGAAGTCGTTGACGCGTTCGCCGACATTGCGCATACCTTCTCTTTCCAGCAGTTCCGTGCACTCAAGTACTTCACACAGCCCCTGGAAGTGATTGTCCTGTAAGGCCATACCCACCACATAGCCGTCGGTGGTTTCGAATGTTCGCAATACTGCCAGGGGTTCCGGATCCTGCATGTCGTTGGGCATGAAACTGTCCACCGGCATCATATCTGCCAGTGAATTGGTGGCCCAGGCATCGATCATTGGCACATCGACGCGTTGTCCCTTGCCGGTGCCACCGGGGCAGTCCCGGGCGTAGAGCGCCGCCATGGCAACACCGGCGGCCGTGGTGGCGGTAGTTTTGTCGACAATGGCTGACTGGATCAGTTGCGGCTTGCCGCCAAAGGGCATGCCCTGAATGTGCATCATGCCCACCAGCCCCTGGGCCAGGGGGTCATAAGCTGGCTTGTGGGAATAGGGCCCGGTGGGGCCAAAGCCAGTGATGGAAACAAAGACCAGCCTGTCATTGATTGCACGCAGGTCCTCGTAGCCGATGCCCAGCCTGTCCGGCACGCCACCGCGAAAATTCTCCACCAGGATGTCCGCGTTCTCCACCAGTTTCTTGATGATGGCGATGCCCTCCGGCTTCTTCAGGTCCAGGGAAAGGCTGCGCTTGTTGCGGTTCATCTGGCTGTAGAAGCCTGTCAGGTCGGCTTTTTGCGGTGGCGCCATCCAGCGTGCCACCTCGCCGTGGGTGGGTTCTATCTTGATGACATCGGCGCCCAGGTCGCCTAATTGCTGGCTGCACAGCGGGCCTGTGATCATTGAAGTGATATCGATAACGCGAATGCCCTTGAGAGGGCCCTGGGGTGAGCCAGACAGTTTTACATCCATCGGATAGAACCTCCTGATTATTGTCAGGTGATTCTACACGCCGTATTGTTTGCAGGCGATGCCTATAGGCTGCTTCTTGCCTCCGGCGCTTGCTCTTCGAGGTTCAGCGGGCAGTACACGCCACCGGGGGCTTCGATCAGGCTGGCGCAGCGGTTGCAGTGAATGCAGCCGTTTTTGTAGTTGCGGTCTGCCATGGCGTGTTTGACGAAGGCGGGGTCCTTGATCAGCGGGCGGCCCATCTGGATGAAATCAAAGCCCTCGGCCATAACCTTCTCGATACTCGCAACATCCGTGCAGCCACCGATATAGATCATCTGGCAATTGACGCGGTCGCGCACGCGCTTGGCGTCATCCAGGAAGTACAATTCCTCGTAGGGGTAGTAGCGGAACATTCTCGGGCCGATTAACTTGAGGCCCAGCTTCATAATAGGATTGGTTTCCACTTCGATCAGGCCCTTGTCCAGGGTCTCGCCGCGGAAATACACCATGGGGTTAAAGCTGCTGGTGCCGCCGCTGCAGATCAGCGCGTCGATACCGCCGGCATCCAGCATCGCCGCCACTTCGATGGCCTCATCGATTTGCAGGCCGTCCTTGATACCATCGGTGAGACCCATCTTGCCCAGAATCGGGAAGTCTTCGCCAACCGCCTTGCGCACCGCCTCCAGCACCCGCAAAGGCAACCGCATACGATTGGCCAGGCTGCCGCCATACTCATCGCTGCGCCGGTTGGTTTTGGGGCTGATGAACTGGCTGATGCCGTAGCCGTGGCTGAAGTGAATTTCCACCGCGTCGAAACCGGTTTCCTTCATTAGGAGTGCAGCATCGTGGTAGGTCTGCACCATGTAGTCGATATCTGCTACGGTCATGGCCCCAGCGAAGGGCAGGCCAGAGGGCGCGCCCAGCATATTGAATTGGCGTGAAGGTCCCAGCGGGCGTTTCAGGCGCTGCATCTTGCGGTTTTTGGAGAAGTTGCCGCAGTGGGTCATTTGCCCGGAGATCTTCACGTCGGGCGCGGCCTTTTTCAGTTCGCTGTTCATGTGTACCAGTCTGTCGCGAATACCTTCGTGCATCCACATCATCTGGTCGTTGATACGGCCATCGGATTCGGTGGTGCAGTAGCCGATGGTGGTCATGGCGGTGCCGCCTTCTACCACCTCTTTATGAAAGTTGAGCAGCAGCTCGCCGGGAACCCCGTCTGGCGTCTTACCCTCGTAGGTGGCTGCCTTGAGTATGCGGTTTTTCAGCGGCATTTTGCCGAGGGTGGCGGGGGAGAAAGCCTTGTCGAAGTTATTGCTCATGGGGCTCCTTGTTTAGAAATGTAGTGACGCTGCATAGAGGCCGCATTGATTATCGCGAGGCGCAGGATATTGCGATGGCCAAGCGCTAGCGTGGTTTTAGCCCGCGGTTTGCCCGTTCCTTGTTCATCCTTTGGGAGTCACTGCTCAGGCGTTCGCCCAACTCCTCTTCTTTGGCTGTCCCGGCAATGTGCTGGTTGGCCAGGCCTCCGTTGTACATGATGCGCTTGACGGGGGTGACTGCCAGGATTGTGCGCAGGGGCGAGTCCAGCAATTGATAGAAGCCATCCTCTACTTCCTGTTTCCCCTGCCCCACCTTTTTCGCCAGCGCCCGGTAGAACCAGGCCTTGGTCTCGTCGTCATCGAGGAATTCACCCGTGCCTTTGAATGTAACCGCCCCGTTAGGAAGGCTGTTGTCAGCGGGCGTGGCATAAGAGGCGGAACTTATGGCGACTGAAACCCGGTTGTCCCGGCGAATAGCGGCGGCCCGGTGCCGGTGGTTGGCGAAGGTAAGCCAGATTTTGCCGTCGCGCCAGATGAAGGCGTGAGTAACCCCCACCGGCCAGCCATCTTTTGTTGTCCACATGAGTACCGCTTCGACGGCGTTATTCATTAGTGCGTCGACTTCCTCTTCAGTGAAGGGATAGATCGAGACGACTTCATGGTCATGGGTTTGTGCCACGTTTTGCACTCCTTGAATGGCCAGGATATGTGATGGTGAAAGGATACCTGATTACAAGGATGCAGGGAGGCAATTCACCAAAATATCCGGGTGGCAGCCTGTTCCAGCGGGACCGTTAATGTGCAAGCACCAGGGCTGCTTATCCCGGGGCTAGCTCGGCGAGCAAGGCATCCAGGTAATCAGCGCTGACTTCTTCTATTTCGGCACATTGCTCCAGGGCTGCTTGAATTACTTCATCGCTCTGTTGGTCAATCATTGCGCGCCAGGCGGCAGCGCCCTGGCGTTCTGCATTCGCCTGAATGACCATTTGCTCAACGGGTGTCAAGCCGGAGAAAACCTCATAGTACGTATCCCTGGCCGGGCCAATAGCCCTCTCCATTGCTGCAAGCAGTTCTGGCGCTGTTGCCGGTAAAATCTGCTCGACGCGATCAGCGATGTCATCTTCCCGGTCTGCACAGCGCAGCAGGCCCTCTGCATGTTCGGGAATTTCCTGGGCCCAGATGCGGTAGCGCTCTGCGGCGGTGCGTTCCAGGCGTGCCAGAAAGGCCGGAATTGCTGCTTCAGGCACGCTACCGATATGGTCTGCCAGCAATGTTGCAAAGTCGGGTACTGTAATAGCAGGCATAGTATTGATCTCGCAATATTGTCAATCAGGGTTTGAAGTATAGGCATAATTACAATTAACGCAGGGTTATTGATCTACATCAAACTGGATATGGTGTTGCTGCGTTGGCAGTCTTACCTCATGCTTCCCAGCGCCCTGCCTACCATCTGGAAATATTCGATGCGCGTGTGAATACGCTCCGCCGTGACCTGGTTTGTAGCCAGCGGCAGGGCGAGATTCAGCTGCTCGATGGCTCGCTTCATGGCGCCGTTGAGTGCGAAGTACTCCGCCCTGGATTGATGCAGACCCAGGATGTTGCCGGCTTTTCCCTGCACCTCTGCCAGCAGATACCAGAGATTGGCGTCACTGTGGTGACTGCGAGCATGCCGTGACAGTAGTTTGTCCGCCTTGGCGTAATAACCCCCTTCGAAGTAGGCGTTCGCCAGAGACATGGTCATGGGATGGTTGCCGGGGGAGAGAGACAGGCCTTCGCGCAGCATGGCGATAGCAACATCATACTTCTCAGCGTGAATGTTGATATCAGCCTCAGCGACTAAATAGACAATATTGTGCGGTGCAAATTCACGCATGGGTCGCAGCAGTTCCCTGGCTTCGCCAAAATTGCCGTTTCTGCTGAGTGCCAGTATCAGCCCGTACTGGGCTGGTACCGCCTTTCTGCCGCCCTTGGCCCGCTCGCGACGAAAATGGGCGATGGCATCATCATTGCCCTCGATGAAACTGAGTTCCACCCGGGCGCGTACCAGCTGGAACTCTGGGTTATCCTCATAAATTCTTTTCGGGTAGGTGGCAGCACGATTTCGTGCATCAGCGATTCGTGTCTCAGTGAGGGGGTGGGTGAGCAGGAATTCGGGTGGCCTGGAGCCGTAATTGCGTGATGCCCTTTGCATCACCGTAAACATTCCCGCAGCACCACCGGGATCCAGTGCCGCGGATGCCTGGTTTTGCATGCCGACACGATCCGCTTCCTGCTCGTGCAGGCGACTGTAGCGTAACTGGCTGTCCATCGATGCCGCCTGGCCGCCCATGATAGCGCCCATACCGGCATCGCCAGCACCGGCTGCGATCAGTACCAGGCCGCCCAGTAATCCCGCCATGGAAGCGGCGGAGGACTTTTTCCGTGCCTCAAGGCCGCGGGAGAAGTGCCGCTGGCTCAGGTGAGCCAATTCGTGGGCTAGCACCGAGCTAAACTGCGCTTCTGTTTCGGCTTTTTCTATCAACCCGGTGTGAATGCCGACAATACCCCCGGGGACGGCGAAGGCATTAATGCTTCTATTTTTTACCAGGACGATTTCCAGTCGCCGTTCTTGCAGCTGGCTGGTTTCCACCAGTCGGTAGACAAGGCTCTCGACGTAATCCTGGATGATTGCATCTTCCACTATTGGCGCCTGGCGCCTGAAGGACATTAGCCAGGCCCGCCCCAGGTAGTATTCCTGGTTCAGCGAAACCGCATTGCCCTCGCCAAACCCGGGGATTTTGTAATCCTGCGCGAGGGCGGAAGGTGCCGTTAAGCCCAGTAGGGTAGCCAGTAAAAGGAATATTCGAATCATATCAGGCGCAGAGAATAACAGCTGAAAAGGCCAGAAGATATTAAATGATGGCCATTTCGAAGCGTTGCGGGAACTTTACCTGGGGCACTCAACTCCGCAAGTATTGATGGACAAAATTGTCAATAAATTCTACTGTCTGCAGCGGATTGAAAGCCGTTCAAAGGTTGCCATTTTCCAGTACCGGGAAATGGGTATAGCCACCGCAAGTTTCGCATCACCAGCTCCTGTCTGGACGAGGTCTTTTTACATGCTCAGAGTCGTTAACAAATTCAAGCGGGCCATTCGCGTATTGACTGGCTTGGTCGCGTTGTGCCTGTCCAGCCTTGGTCTTGCTGCCAGCCCGGTGCTGGACCGCGTGGTCGAGAGCGGCGTGTTGAAGGTGGCCATGTCTGTCGACCAGCCGCCTTTTAATATGCGCAGCAGGGACAAATCAGTGATTGGCTTCGATGTCGACCTGGCGCAAGCCCTGGCTGATGCCATGCAGGTAAAGCTGGAAATCGTCGAGACACCTTTTGGCGACCTGCTGGCAGCGCTTGCAGACAGCAAGGCGGACCTGGTGATTTCAGGTATGACGATAACGCCGCAAAGAACCCGCAAGGTCAGCTTTGTTGGACCCTATACGTTGTCGGGTAAATCTATACTGACCACCGCCAGGATCAAAGGCGTGGCAGAAGATGGCGCAGTATTCAACGATGCCGAAATCAGGGTAGTCGCGCTGAAAAACTCTACCAGCGAAAGCTTTGTAGAGCGCAACCTGCCCGAAGCCTCCCTGCACACCATTGCCAACTATGACGAGGGCATACAGATGCTGCTGACCGGAAGAATTGATGCGATGGTCGCGGATATCCCCATTTTGAAGTTGTCTATGCTGCGATACCCCGGTGCTGGCCTGAGTATGATAGAGCCAGCGCTGTCAGTCGAACCGCTTGGCATCGCTCTTCCCAATAATGATAAACAGTTTGAAAACCTGGTGCGTAATTACATGTCCTCCCTTGATAGGTCAGGGCTGACTGCACGCCTGCGCGAGAAGTGGTTTGAGGATAATAGCTGGGTTACCCTGCTGCCGTGATTTGATCCCGGCCAGGCAATGGTTGCCTGGTATTTCTTTTGAGGGAGCGTGAACTGGTATTTGATCAACTGGGAGGAAAGCAGCAGTTTTTTCCACAGGGATGCGCTTTCCATGGACTCCAGTAAGTCCGTAGGGAAGATGCTCTTGTAGGGGCGAATGCCATAGGTGGTGCGGATGTTCTCTATTGAATTATGCCACTCCTCTTGCCACTCGATATTCATCATGAAGGGCGTTTCCCGCCTGTGCTGCCAAGCCTCGGCTATGATCTGCATGATAATGGAGAAGCCCCTGGGTTCCTGGGTAATACTCATTGTTATACCGGCAGCTAAAAACTGTCCTCCAGCGACGCTTCGGGCAGCCCAATTAGAATATCAGGAGTAGGGCCATAACCCAGCCAGTTGGAGCAGATGTTGTCGTAGACCGCCTCGGTGGCACCGACTCTTCCTAATTTTGCAGGAAGTTATCCTGTAGCCAGGAAATGAGGTGCTGGTTGAAAATAGCGGCTTGCTCCTGCTGTACCCAATGCGCAGCATTCTCTATGAGATGCATTTGCAGATTACTGCAACGCTCTGGCATATCCGCAGCAAATTCTGGTCGCAGGGCAGGGTCCCGGTCCGCCATCAGCATCAAGCAGGGCAGGCTGAGTGGCGCAACCCCAACGCCAGGATGTGCCAGTGCATTGTTATCAATATTTCGGTACCAGTTGATGCCTCCCCTGAAACCCGTGCGAGAAAAGGCGGCGACATAGTGCTCAAGATCGTCCTTACTCAGTAGTGGTTCGCCCAGGGTGGCTGCGGACTCGATATCCAGGAACGGGTTCATATTCAGCCTGCCATCGGCAAACGCGGCTGCATAGACCTCATCGAGCGGGACGCTGCTGCGCATGATCTTTGAGACAATTGAGGCTACGTGCTGATCCATACAGGTCTCGGCAACATCAGGCTGTTGAAACCAGGCGACATACTGGCGGTCTATGTCGCCTTCCACCAATTCGGTATGCACGGCCACGCTGGGAAAGGGCATGTAGGGCGTGCAGGCGGCTGCCACGCCGGCCACTCTATCAGGGTGTAGTACCGGCATAGCCCAGGTCACAAAACCGCCCCAGTCGTGGCCCACGAAAATCGCCTTATCAATCTCCAGCGCATCCAGCAGGGCCGTCATGTCACCGGTGAGCTCTGCCAGGGAATAGGCCTCCACCTCGTATGGGCATGAACTGGCGCCGTAGCCTCGCATGTCCGGAGCAATGACTTGAAACCCTGCGGCGGCAACGGCGGACAGTTGGTTTTGCCAACCCAGGGCGAGATCCGGAAAACCGTGGCAAAAAACCACGGCGGGCCCCGAGCCGGCACGATACGTCGAGAGGTGAAAGTCGGGGTCTCCCCAGCGACCGGGCAGTGGAATAATCTCTGCTGCGATAGATGTGGCCATCTGGCCCCCGTATGCTAAATTGTTTGAAGATAATAGCATTTGCACGACAAGTCATTAGCGCTGCGCGGATACACGCACCCCGCCTGGCGTTTGATGGTGACTGTCGATAATAACGCGCCATATTGTTCAAATGACGAGGCAATCCTATGTATGACATGGTTATCCGCAATGGCACAGTGATTGACGGCAGTGGCTCTGCCAGTCAGTTGAGTGATGTGGCGATATCAGCCGGACGAATCGCGGCTGTTGGCCAGGACATCGGACCGGGTAAGCAAGAAATCGATGCCGCGGGCCTGCTGGTCACTCCCGGGTGGGTAGATATCCACACGCACTATGATGGACAGGTGTCCTGGGATCCATTACTGACACCCTCGAGCTGGAATGGGGTGACGACCGTGGTTATGGGCAATTGCGGTGTCGGCTTCGCACCGGTAGTGCCCGGTAAGGAAGACTACCTGATTCAACTCATGGAGGGTGTGGAGGATATTCCCGGTAGCGCACTGGCAGAAGGTATTGAGTGGAAGTGGGAGACATTCCCCGAGTACCTGGATGCTATTGAGCAATTACCCCACGCGATAGACTTCGGTGCCCAGGTCCCGCACGGTTCGGTGCGCACCTATGTGATGGGCGAGCGAGGTGCCAATAATGAGAAGGCCAGCGCTGCAGAGGTCGCTGCCATGGCGGCTATTGTCAAAGAGGGATTAGAGGCGGGCGCGTTGGGGTTTTCTACCACGCGTACGATTTTGCATCGCGCCGGTGATGGCGAATTGGCACCTGGTACAACCGCGGACCGGGAGGAAGTTATAGGTATCGGTCGCGCCATGGGGGAAGTTGGTTATGGTGTTTTTGAGGTGGCTAGCGACCTCGCACCGGAAGAGGAAGAGCTGTCGTGGATGCGCCAGATTGGCCGCGAGACCGGGCGTCCGGTCACGTTCGCCTGCCTGCAGAATAACGAGGACCCCGACCAGTGGAAACGTTTACTCGCGGCCGTTGACGAAGATCGAGCCGCCGGAGGCACGCTGACGCCCCAAGTGGCGCAGCGTCCGGCGGGTGTCCTGTTCAGCCTTGAGAGCAGCGGTCATCCGTTCATCCTGCACGATGCTTACCAGAAAGTCGCACAGCTGCCGATGCCGGAGCGAGTGGCGGCGCTGCGTGAGCCGGGACTGCGCAGTGAGATACTCGACAATCCACCTGATCTTTCCGCCCTGCCTGAGGTCTTTACCAAGAGTTTGACTGACTGGGACAATATGTTTCCTTTGGGCGATCCCATTGACTATGAGCCGCCCCGGGAGAAGAGCGTTCTTTCGCAGGCAAAAAATAAAGGCTGCAGCCCAGCCGAATTCGCCTACGACACCATGTTGGAGCGAGAGGGCAAGGGCATGTTGTATATGCCTCTGCTGGGGTACTCCAATGGTGATTTTGAGGCTCTCAGGGAAATGATGGTGCACCCACATGCAGTCTTTGGCCTGTCTGATGGTGGCGCCCATTGCGGCCTCATTTGTGATGCCAGTATGCCCAGTTACCTGTTAACCCACTGGGCCAGGGATCGCAGCCGCGGTGCACGTATTCCCATCGAGGAACTGGTCCATAACCAGACCCGGCGCACAGCAAGCTTTTATGGCATGTTGGATCGCGGCTTGATTGCACCGGGCATGAAGGCGGACGTGAACCTTATCGATTTTGCGGGCTTGACCATTCATCCGCCGCAAATGGTCTATGACCTGCCGTCTGATGCACGCAGGCTTATCCAGAAAGTTGACGGCTATAAAATGACTATCTGCAATGGTGAAGTAATATTGCAAGATGGCATCGATACCGGCGCACGGCCAGGAAAATTGGTGAGAGGGCCGCAGCCAGCACCTGTTGCCTGATGGCGGGCTATTGGCTCAGGTTGGTAGGATAGATTCAGGCGCTATCGCGCTGTTTCTGTTGCACCTGCCATAACTCGGCATAATGACCTGCGGCCCGCAGTAGCTCATCGTGCGTTCCCTGTTCCACGATACTGCCCTGGTGTAGCACCACGATGCGGTCGGCATCGACAATGGTCGATAATCGATGGGCAATCACCAGGCTGGTATGATCCTGGGAAATTTCCCCCAGGGCCGTGAGAATGGCCTGTTCTGACTTGCTGTCCAGGGATGAGGTGGCTTCGTCGAATATCAGAATAGGTGGCCGTTTGAGTATCGTGCGCGCAATAGAGACTCTTTGTCGCTCGCCGCCGGAGAGCTTCAGGCCGCGTTCACCCACTATCGTCGCTGCGCCTTCCGGCAGGCTTTGTATGAAAGCATCGAGGTGCGCCAGCCGGATAGCCTCGTTAACGGCGGTGTCACTCGCTGCGGGATTACCATAGCGCACGTTCTCGAAAATACTGTCGTTAAACAACACCGTGTCCTGCGGTACGATGCCAATGGCACGGCGCAATGAAGACTGGCTGACGCTGCGAATATCCTGCCCGTCGATGAGGATGCGGCCACCTTCGGGGTCATAGAAACGAAACAGCAGCTTCACCAGGGTGGATTTTCCGGAGCCGCTTTCACCGACCACAGCAAGCTTCTGGCCCGGCTCGATAGCGAATTCTACCTCCCTGAGAATATTGCGTTCCGGGTGATAGGAGAAGCTCACTTTATCGAACACAATTTTACCGTGCGACACACTCAGCTCAGGCGCGCCGGGAGTATCGGTCACCGCCGGTTGTAGTGCCAGCAACTCAAACATCTTCTCGATGTTGGCCATCGAGCCCTTTATTTCGCGGAATACAAAGCCGAGAAAGCCCAGTGGCATGAACAACTGGATCATGAACTGGTTGATAAGGATGAAGTCGCCCAGCGTCAGAGTGCCATCGCGTACCTGCCAGGCGGCCAGGCCGATCATGCTGGTTTGGGAGAGTGCGATGATCAGTGCCTGCCCGCCGTTGAGGCCAAACAATGATAGCCGGTTCCTGCGCCGTGCCTGCTCCCATTTCTGTAGCTCGCGGTCGTAGCGCCGGGCTTCGAATTCCTCGTTGGTAAAGTACTTCACTGTTTCGAAGTTAAGCAGGCTGTCCACCGATCTGGTGTTGCTGCTGGAGTCTGCCTCGTTCATCTGGCGCACAAACTGTGTGCGCCACTCGGTAGCGCGCAGGGAGAACAGGCTATAGAAAAAGACCGATACCACTGTGATGGTGGCGAAGCTGGGGCCGTAGTTGAACAATAGAATGCCTGCCACCATGGCGATCTCGAACAGGGTAGGGGCAATGTTGAAGACGAAGAATCGCATCAGAAAACTGATGCCGGTAGTGCCGCGCTCGATATCACGGGCCAAGCCGCCGGTGCGGCGATTCAGGTGGTACTCCAGGTCCAGGGCGTGCACATGCCGAAAAACCTGCAGGCCAATCAGGCGCATAGCCCGTTCTGTTACGTGCCCGAAGACGGTATCGCGCAGTTCTGAAAATAGCACATTGGAGAAACGTGCCGCGCCATAGGCCAATACCAGCCCTACCACTACCGAGGTGGCCAGAGTTTCAGCGGAGGCCCCATTCAGCGAATCCACCAGGTGCTTGAGCAGAAAGGGGATTACCAGTATCGCGCCCTTGGCGATCAGCAGACAGAGCATGGCCAGGCTCACCCGTGCGCCGGATTCGCGCAGGTAGGGAATCAGGTGAGAGACGACGCGCCAGTTGAAAGGGGTGTCAGTTTTTTCTTCGAAGTTACCGTGGCGCATTGCGGCATTCTACATTGAATAGTGATTGCTGGCTGCCTGGGGGTGTGGCGGCTCCTTCAGGGGGCGTATTTTTTGCCCCAAAAACTGTCTATGTGTATCGATTTATCCGAATGCTACCTGTAGTCTGCGATGATGGAATCCAATCTCATCCTGGTGCATGGACTGTTTGGCTCGAAAGAGACCCTGTTACGCGGTGGTATCTCCCAGGTTTGTGCGAGCCGTGCCAAGGCAGTAGCAGAGCGGGGTGAAGCCTTGGGGGTGCGACACTACGAGTGGCTTGAAGGCAGCGGAAAAGCCTTTGCAAATCGATTGCTGCGCCTGGCGCGGGGTACCGCTCGTCCGGTCGATGCCCTGGAAATTATCGAGCTTGATGAACAGGCTATACGCGCTGCGCTGGCAGACGATTCAGCGCGACTTGGCTGGCAACAGATGCTGGGCTGCGCGCCGTACGGGCTCGATCC
>CBDTVJ010000072.1:0-12465 GCA_965363655.1 uncultured Halieaceae bacterium
AAAAATTGCGATGCAATTTTTTGGGACTCGGACAGTGCTCGCAGAAAGCCCCCGAAAACCCCCGCAAAACTTGAGACGCGCCCAATATGCCGGCACCCCTTTCACCTGACAGCCCTGATATCGTAGTAAACTACCACTGACATATAGATAAAGGTTTTTCGGTCTTCTTCCAACGATTGGATGCCAAAATTTGCTGCGATAGTAGGCTCTGCAGGTGTGGGCGTTGGTGCTGTGACAATCAAGGGCGCGCTTTGAGTTTTTCATTGTTTTCGGGGCCCTCTGCGAGCACTGTCCGAGTCCCGATTTTTCGCGCAGCGAAAAATGGTCGAGTTGCGCAGCAGCCGAAAACAATGAAAAACTCACGCCCTGTCACAGCACCAACGCCCACACCTGCAGAGCCGGGCTTGTAACAACACACCAGGAGAAACCAAACGTGAAAGAACACACCACCACCATCACCCCACGTCTCTACGAAACCGACGCACTCGGCCACATCAACAACGCCACCCTGGCCGCCTGGTTCGAAGTCGCCAGAGTGCGCTTCCTCGAGTCCCTGGCCGAAGACAGCCCGGTATTTGCCCAAAGCTGGATTCTCGCTTCAATACAAATCGATTTCGTCGATGAGACCTTCTATGGCAGCGATGTAGCCGCCAGCATTACCGAGGCGAGCGTGGGCAACACCTCGTTGTCTGTTGCGTGCAGAATGATCCAGGATGAAAGATTGACCGTGCGTGGTAAGGCCGTGCTGGTGCATATGGATTCGCAGAGCAAATCCCCCACGCGCATTCCCGACAGCCTGCGGGAAAAAATCGCCGCGCTCTAGCGCTGTCACCGGCGGCTAGCCGCCGCATTGGTGGACTTCCAGCGGAATCTGGTTCACAGTTCCAGCAGGTTGCGCGCAATTAATCTGGCGAGAAAACATAGGGCATGGTTAGAATGGTTGCATTGTAACCAGGTTAATTGAACAAGGAACGTTGTGGCATTCGGTAAGAGAATGCCTTCTGAGAAAAGGTAGAAGTACTTATGGATATCTGTCCGGCTTGCAAACAAAGCCCCAAACTCGGCTGGCGCAAAGCGACTATGAGTCCGCTGGCCCCCATGCCTTGTGAAAATTGCGATGCCGAACTTTCGGTGAGCTGGAAAGGTTACCTGCTATCGGTATTACCTGGCAGTGTTGCATTCTTGCTGGCATACCTGTTCCTGCAAGAGGATTCGTGGCTGCAGTACGGTGGATACGGTGTGTCCTTATTGATGGTGATGCTGGGCCAGCTGTATTTAATGCCTTTGCTGCTCAAAGAAGATTCCGCTGACGCGGGCTCGTCCTAGCGCTGCCCGATCAACTTTTGCCCAGGGCCTGTTGATAGGCAGCAACCGCATCTGCCAGGCCGATGCGTATGGCATCAACAGTCAGGGCGTGGCCGATAGAAACTTCCTTGAGGGCGGGTATGGTAGCGAAACGCGGCAGGTTGTGAAGATCGAGGTCGTGACCGGCGTTCAGGCCAAGGCCTTCTTCAGCTGCTATCTGCGCAGCCTGCACAAATTGCTGGAATACGGTCTCAACATCCCTGTTTTCCTTGAACGCCCGGGCATAGCTCTCCGTGTAGAGCTCGATGCGGTCTGTGCCTGTCTGCGCCGCCAGTCGTATCTGCTGCGGGTCCGGGTCCATGAACAGGCTGGTGCGAATACCCAGGGACTGTAGCTCCTGTACCAGCGGCGCGATGCGATCGCCATCACGGGTCAGGTCAAAGCCGTGGTCCGACGTCAGTTGGCCATCACCATCAGGGACCAGGGTGCACTGCGCTGGCCGAATCTCTTTCACCAGCGCCATAAAGCCCGGGTAGTCACCCACACCGGGGCGGTCGCCCTTGCGCGGGCCGGTCATGGGATTGCCCTCGATATTAAACTCAACCGAGAGCATGTCCGCCAGCTCAAAACAATCCTGCGCGCGAATATGGCGCTGGTCGGGCCGGGGGTGCACGGTAATACCGTCGGCCCCGGCGTCTATGCACATCTGCGCGTGCTGCGGGACGCTGGGGTTGGTGGTGTCGCGTGAATTGCGGATCAGGGCGATTTTGTTGAGATTGACGCTCAGCGCGATCATCGGTGTTACTGGCGCACTATTTCTTTTATAAGAATGGCCTGCTCCGGGACATCGCTCATGCCGTTCTTGCGGCCCGTCGGCGCGGTGGCGATAAAATCCACGATATCCATACCCAGAATAACTTCACCGAAGACCGTGTAGCCCGGCTTGCCAGGTGCCCAGTCTAATGTCAGGTTGGAACGCTGGTTGATGTAGAACTGCGATGTGGCCGAATCCGGGTCATTGGTGCGGGCCATGGCGATGGTGCCGCGGGTGTTGTGCAGGCGGTTTTGCGATTCGTTGACAATGGGATCCAGGGTCGCCTTCTGGGACATATCCGGGAGGAAGCCGCCGCCCTGTATCATGAAGTTTGGAATGACCCGGTGAAGAATAGTGCCGCTGTAAAAACCGCTATCCACGTAGGCCAGGAAATTTGCCACGCTCACCGGTGCCTTGTCGGCAAATAGCTGCAGGGTAAGATCGCCCTCGCTGGTCTTTATCACCACCATAGGGTTGGCGGTTTTCGACTCTTCCCCCATCAGGGTGGATGAAAACAGGATTGACAGGCACAGAAAAAATACTTTTAACACGCGGTTCTCCAAATTAGGCCCAGCCGGCAGTTTTGCGTCGCTTGGGAACCAGGCGAGGCGCTACCAGGGCGATGATGACACCGAGCAGTACAGCCATGGCGCCGTTGAGAAAGTCCTCATTTTTGATTTTGTCCAGCAGTCGCTGGTTTTCCGACTTCAGCATCTCCACCTCGGAGCGCAGGGTTTCTGTGGTTTCCACCAGCCTGCGGTTATCGATATCCAGCTGCACTGACTTGCCGGAAATCTGCTTCAGCTGCGTCAGCTCCTGGGACACGCTATCCAGTTGCGAGCCGTCTTCAGAAATTTTACTCTGCAATTCCGAGCGCTCCGCCGTAATGGTCTGCAGTTCCGTGGCCAGGGCGGCACTCTTTTCGCTGGCGCTTTGCGCCTTCTTTGTGGCCGCATCCAGCAATCTCTTGGCGGGAACTTCCGCCATCAGGTATTGGACGCGTATCCAGCCGGCAGTGCCACGCTCGGTGGTGATTTCGGCCCATACCTCGTCACTGGATGTGCTTTCGACAGTCAGGCGAGTGCCGGAGGGGATGCCACGATGAATGATGCGATAGTCCTTGCCGGCGCCACTGCGCAGCGGCACAAACTGTTTATCGCTGACGTAGCGGACGTCCTGCGCCACGGCGGCGTAAGGGGATAGTAATGATAAAAGTAGTATCGGCAGGGCAAGTCGCAAAATGGGTTCCTTGTTAATCTGGCTGAGTGTTGATCCGGGAGAGTGTTGACCCGCTGGGATCCAGGTGATTTCCAGTGCGCATTTTAGCCATCAAGCCGGCAGAATGTAACCCGCCGGCGGCAGAAGTTCTGTCTCAGGGAAGTACCAGTTTGTAGGGCTTGACGGTCACGTTTTTGAACACCCCTGCGTTGACGTAGGGGTCGGCGCCAGCCCAGCTGGTGGCGGCTTCCAGGCTGCTAAATTCGGCAATAACGAGACTGCCGGTAAAACCTGCCTCACCGGGATCTTCGGTATCGAGAGCGGGATGTGGACCTGCGGCCAGTAATTTCCCCTGGTCCGCCAGCGCCTGCAGGCGAGCGAGGTGATCGGGCCGCGCTCCCTGGCGCAGGGGCAGGCTGTTATCAACATCTTCGCACAGTATTGCGTAATACATCCGGGCTTGTTCTCCGTTGGTCTTGTTTAGTCGTCTTGTGGCAGTAACTGCTTGTCCGGCTCTTCCTCTTTCAGGTGGGGGCTGATCAGTACTGCGGTCAGGATAGTCAGTAGCAGGGTGAAGCCAATGGCGGAGTAGAGCTTGTAACTGACCCAGGCCTGTTCACTGTAGCGATAAGCTACGAACAGGTTGAGTCCGCCGACAATGATGAAATTGGCGGTCCAGATCAGGTTCAGCCTGGTCCACACCGGTTTGGGCAGGTGAATCTGGCTGCCCAGGGTGCGCTCCATGAGGGTTTTATCGCCAATGAACTGGGAGACGATGAAGGCGATTGCCAGCGCCCAGTTGAAGATGGTGGGCTTCCACTGGATAAACATCTGGTTGCGAAAGAAAAGAGTAGCCCCGCCGAAGACCATGACGGCCAGCAGTAGCCACATCAGGCGCTTTTCAAACC
The DNA here is from genome assembly GCA_965363655.1 of uncultured Halieaceae bacterium. Classification (GTDB taxonomy): domain Bacteria; phylum Pseudomonadota; class Gammaproteobacteria; order Pseudomonadales; family Halieaceae; genus Marimicrobium. The sequence continues at coordinate 4,246 of CBDTVJ010000072.1, forward strand.
GGCGGGTAATGGCATAGGTGAACAGGACCTGCAGTATGGTCGCACCCATCAATACGGCGGTGGCGGAGAAAATACCATCGAAGTGGTATTCCCAGGTGCCCAGCGCAATGCTCTCACCGTCCAGTTGGTAGACGATGAAGAACAGGGCGATGGGAATAAACTCTGCAAGCTGCTTCATGGATTCTGGTGTACTCCGGCTGGTACCATGTGGAACAAATAAATAAGTCGCGCCCCTATTCGGTGGCGTGGTCGAGTATAAAGAGCCAAGTGTAAAGATTGTGTTGATTGACTTCCATACCCATAGCACCGCCTCTGACGGCGCCCTGGAACCCGGCGAGATTGTGGCGCGGGCCCTGGACAGCGGCCTGGGCTTACTGGCCATTACCGATCACGATACGATGGCGGGATACCTGGCAGCGGCGCAGCAGTATACGCCGAAAGAGCAGGGCATGCGGCTTATTCCCGGTATTGAGTTGTCCTGTCAGTGGTCGGGGACCACCATTCATATTCTTGGCCTGGGCGTGGATTGTGAGCATCCGGCCCTGGCGGCGGGTCTGGTAACCATGGATGCGGCGCGCCGCAAGCGCGGCGTGAAAATTGGTGAAAAACTGGCAGCACGTGGCTTTCCCGGTGCACTGGAAGGCGCTTTGGACCATGCCGGCGACAGTCAGCTGGGTAGGCCACATTTTGCCGCCTGGATGATAGAGCAGCAACATGTAAGCGATTTCAATGAGGCCTTTGACCGGCATCTGGGGCAGGGCAAGGCTGGGGACGTCAAGGCGTTCTGGCCGGAACTGGCTGAGGTAACGGCGTGGATCGAGGAGTCAGGTGGTGCCGCAGTCATCGCCCACCCCTTGAAATACCGCTTTACCGGGATGAAACTGCGGCGCCTTATCATTGATTTCCTTGCCGCTGGCGGCAGCGGCATCGAGGTGTTGAGTGGTCGGCAGACGCAAGATCAAACCGCCCACCTGAAACGCCTGGCAAAGGAATACCAGCTGGAGATTTCTGTGGGCAGTGATTTCCATCGGGATGGTCCCTATAGCGCCCCGCTGGGTGTAGAATTGTCACCCTTCGAGGGTTTGCCTGGCGTCTGGGAGCGTTGGGCGGTGCAGACGGATTCTCCGCCCCCAGAGTAGAAGAGACTTTTTTGTGAGCCAGTTTTACCAGATTCACCCGGACAACCCCCAGGCACGCCTGATTCGACACGCGGCAGATATCATTCGCCAGGGCGGGGTGGTGGTCTATCCCACCGATTCGGCCTATGCGCTGGGCTGCCAGATCGGCGACAAGAATGCCCTGGACCGGATTCGCCGCATCCGCAAACTGGATGACCGGCATAACTTTACCCTGGTGTGCCGCGACCTGTCAGAGATCGCCACCTATGCCAAGGTCGACAATACCGCCTACCGTTTGCTGCGTCACGCCACGCCGGGACCCTATACGTTTATATTGAAGGCGACCTCGGAAGTGCCTCGGCGCCTGATGCATGCCAAGCGCAAAACAGTAGGATTGCGGGTTCCTGATAATCGTATCGCCGCAGCCTTACTGGAAGATCTCGGTGAACCCCTGATGAGCGTCAGCCTGATCATGCCTGGTGATGAGCTTCCCCTGATGGATCCCTACGATATTCGTGAAATCCTGGAGCATGAGGTGGACCTGGTGATTGATGGCGGTTACTGCGGTTTGGAGCCCTCCACAGTGATCGACCTGGTTGATGATACGCCCCTGGTGCTGCGCGCGGGTAAAGGCGATACCGCGCCTTTTGAAAGCTAGTAATTTGCCTGCCGAAGGCGCAGATATCGCCCTTTTTGGGGATTAGTCAGGTATACTGGGACCGACATAAAAGTGGGTAGGTGCCGTGTCAGTTAACGAATCGAATTCCGACGTATCCCCGGGAGCACAAACCCCTGCGGGTCCTGCAGGTGAGGGCGCTGCCGCCCAGTCAGATGGCGCAAACCTGCCACAGCAGGGCGAAATGCCGTTCGCGATAGTCATGGGCCAGGCCATTACCGAACTGCCCAAGGATTTGTACATTCCCCCGCAGGCGCTGGAGGTATTCCTGGAGGCCTTTGAAGGGCCCCTCGACCTGCTGCTCTACCTCATCAAGCGCCAGAACCTCGACATTCTCGAGATCGATGTTTCGCGGATTACTGAGCAGTACATGCAGTACGTGGACATGATGGACGCCGTGCAGTTTGAGCTGGCCGCCGAGTACCTGCTGATGGCTGCCATGCTGGCGGAAATCAAGTCGCGCATGCTGCTGCCGCGCTCCACCGGCTTGGAAGAGGACGAAGAGGATCCGCGGGCCCAACTTATCCGGCGCCTGCAGGAGTACGAACGGTTCAAGAAAGCCGCCGAGGACATCGAGGAAATCCCCCGGCTGGAGCGTGATACCTGGGTCGGTAGCGCCAATCCCCCGAATTTGAATCGAGCCCGGCCGGACCCGGACGTGGATATGCGCGAATTACTGCTGGCGCTGGGCGAGGTCATGCGTCGAGCCGATATGTTCGAGAGCCACCATATCCAGCGTGAGGCGCTGTCTACCCGGGAGCGCATGAGCCAGGTGCTGGACGCCCTGTCGGGACAGCAGTTCGTGCCATTTGTGTCGCTGTTCACGGCCGCAGAAGGTCGCCTGGGTGTCGTAGTGACCTTCCTGGCGGTTATGGAACTTATCAAGGAATCCCTGGTGGAGATCGTGCAAACCGAGAGCTTCGGTCCCATCCACCTCAAGGCAAGGTCGGAGTAGCATGTCAGAAACAGGATTGGTACAGATTATCGAGGGTGCTCTGCTGGCTGCGGGCAGGCCGCTCACAGTGGCGCAATTGGCCGACCTGTTCGAAGAACGTGAACGCCCCGAAAATACCGATATTCGCGAAGCCCTCAAGGCAGTAGCCGAGCGCTGTGAGGACAGGGGCTTTGAGCTGCAGGAAGTGTCCAGTGGTTTTCGTTTCCAGGTCCGCCAGTCCCTGAGTACCTGGGTGGGGCGCCTGTGGCATGAGCGCCCGCAGAAGTACTCGCGCGCCTTGCTGGAAACCCTGGCCCTGATGGCCTACCGCCAGCCCATCACCCGGGGCGAGATCGAGGAGATCCGCGGCGTCGCAGTCAGTTCCAACATTATCAAGACTTTGCATGAGCGCGAATGGATACGCGTGGTTGGGCATCGGGACGTGCCTGGGCGCCCGGCCATGTATGCCACCACCCGACAGTTCCTGGACTACTTCAACCTCAAGAGCCTGGACCAGCTGCCGGCCCTGGCAGAGATTCGTGACCTGGAAACGCTCAACGCGGAGCTCGGCTTTAGCGAGCCGCTGCAGGAAGAGGGTGCCAGCAGTGAGGGTGCCAGCAGTGAAGAAGGCCCCGGCCTGACGGTGGTTGGCGGCACTGAGCATACGCCCGACGAAGACGGCGCTGCGGCGCAAGCTGTGTCCCTGTCCGAGGCGACTGATGACCTGGAGTCGCGCGCGGCAGCCGCAGATGAAGCAGACGTAAACGTCACGCCAGAAGCGGCCCCCGAAGAGCAGGAAGCCGCTACAGACGTGGTTGACGAGGTGCTCGCCGAGGGTGAAGAGCTTGCCGCCGCGTCCGGGGATGCTGATGTTGCTCCCCAAGTGGACGGCTATCCCGACGTCGAATCCCCCAAACCAGAATCCCAGGCCTGATTCAGGCATGAGCAGGAAAACCGATAAGGGCTCGACCAGGGGTCGACCCCGCTCCTCTGCAGCAGGCGCGAAAGGCTCGCGCAAGGGAGCTTCTGCGGACACCTCCAGCCCGGAAACCTCCAGCGCAGAAGCTGCTCCCAAAGCGGGAGAGAAATTACAGAAAGTGCTGGCCCGTACCGGGCTGGGTTCCCGCCGGGAAATGGAGCGCTGGATCCAGGCGGGCCGCGTTGGTGTTAACGGCAAGGTCGCCACATTGGGAGATCGTGTCGATGCCAGCGCGCGGCTGACGGTCGACGGTCGGACCCTGGATGCGGCCCCGGTAGAGGAGACTCGCTGTATCCTCTATCACAAGCCTCCCGGTGAAGTGTGTTCGCGCAGTGATCCCGAGGGGCGCCGCACCGTTTTCGAACGTCTGCCCAAGCTTAAATCCGGGCGCTGGATCTCCATTGGGCGCCTGGACTTCAATACCTCCGGCCTGTTGTTGTTCACCACCGACGGTGAGTTGGCCAATGCCCTTATGCATCCCTCGTCCAATATTGAGCGGGAATACATGGTGCGGGTGATGGGTGAGGTGCAGGCGGATATGCTGCAGCGCATGGTAGAAGGTGTCATGCTGGACGATGGCGTGGCGCGCTTTGCCGATATCCAGGACGGCGGCGGTGATGGTATCAACCGCTGGTATTACGTGGTGTTGATGGAGGGGCGCAACCGCGAGGTGCGGCGCCTGTGGGAATCCCAGGGGCTGACCGTGTCGCGACTCAAGCGTGTGCGCTATGGTGAGGTGTTTATTCCCTCCAGGGTCAAGCAGGGCCAGTGGACGGAGCTGGAAGCCAGGGAAGTCAAATCCCTGTACACCATGGGTGGCCTGACCCCGAAAGACCTGAAGCGAGGTACCGTGCGGGAGCGGGAAGCCATGGAGCGTCAGTTTGGCAAGCGCCACGGCCGTGGCGTAGCGAAAAAAACAGGCCGCTTCTAAGGCTCCCGGGGCCAGCGTCCTGTAGTTCTAGCGGGCATCGAACGCCCTGCCGGTAAGCCCGGCACTGTCATCCCCCATCAGAAATAAATAGGCCGGCATAATAGCCTCTGGCGAAGGATTGTCCGTGGGTGTTTCAGCCGGATAGGCCGTGCGGCGCATAGCGGTGTTGGTAGCCTTCGGGTTCAGGCTGTTCACCCGGATGCGCGACGTATTTTCCAGCTCGCTGGCCAGCACCTGCATAAATCCCTCGGTAGCGAACTTGGACACCGCATAAGCACCCCAATAGGCTTTGCCGATACGCCCCACAGTCGAGGATGTCATGACAATGGAGGCAGTGGGTGCCAGTTGCAGTAGCGGCAACAGGTACCGGGTGAGCGCGAACTGGGCGTTGACGTTGACCTGCATAACGTCCTGCCAACTGGCCAGGCCTGCGTTTGCTATGGGCCGCATGTCACCCAGCAGGGCGGCATTGTGCAGCAGCCCGTCCAGGCAGGGAAATTCGTTGCCCAGGCTGGCCGCGAGGTTGCTGTAGCTGTCTGCGGTGGCGGTGGACAGGTCCATTTCCACAATGGCGGGCCTGGGGCCACCAGCCGCCTCAATTTCATCGTAAACCGCCTCAAGTTTGCTGCCTGTGCGCCCCAGTAGCAGCACCGTGGCTCCGTGACTGGCATAGGTGAGTGCCGCAGTATGACCGATGCCGTCACCGGCGCCGGTCACCATGATGGTCTTGCCCTGCAGCAGGTCCGCGCGGGGCAGGTAATCGGCGGGGATTGTCATAACTTCCATGGTGTGTCCTTTTACTGCGCGCCCAGGATCAGTGCCTGCAGGTCGGTGCTGCAGCGGGCGTGGGTGTTGGCGCCCCAGGCCAGGGGATCATCATCGGGCTCTATATAGCCGTAGCCGGCGGCGATGGTGTACATGCCGGCGCGACGTCCGGCCTCAATATCCCGCTGGTGGTCGCCAACGTAAATGGCATTGAAGGGCGAGCAATCCAGTTGCAGGCAATTGAGATGCAGGGATTCCGGGTGCGGTTTACGGTGTTTGACATCGTCAGGGCAGACCACGCTGCCAGGGGCTGGACTGATAGCGAGTCGCTGCAGCAGTGGTTCGGTGTAAGCCCGTGGCTTGTTGGTGGAAATACCCCAGGCGATGCCCCTGGACTGCAGTTGCGCCAGCAAGGTATCTATGCCGGGATAGGTCGACGCCAGCGTGCCCAGTACCTCACTGTACAGTTCCAGTAAGCGCAGTCGCTTGCTTTCGAACTCCGGCGCATCCTCCTCGATGCCGAGTCCCAGGCTGACCAGTGCGCGCGCTCCATTCGAGACTGAGGCGCGTATCCGTGCCGGGTTCATGGCATCGTGGCCGTGTTCGGCGCGCAGCGCCTGGACCACCGGCACAAATTCATCGGCGGTATCTACCAAAGTGCCGTCCAGGTCAAAAATGACTGCCTTCAGCGTCCCCGGAAAGGCTATCGCCTGCTGCTCAGTCACGCCGGTTTCACCGCCCGCACCATGTAGTTGACGCTGACGTCAGCCTCGTTCAGGCGGTAGTGTTTGGTGATGGGGTTGTAGGTCAGCCCTGTCATGCCTTCCAGCACCAGTCCCGCGTCGCGCATCCAGCTGGCCATTTCCGAGGGTTTGATGAACTTGGCGTACTCGTGGGTACCCGCCGGCAGCAATTGCAGAATGTGTTCAGCGCCGACGATGGCAAAGGCAAAGGCCTTGGGGTTGCGGTTGATGGTGGAAAAGTACAGCGAGCCGCCGGGTTTGGCCAACTCGGCGCAGGCGGCGATCACCTGTCCGGGCTCTGGCACATGCTCCAGCATTTCCAGGCAGCACACGATATCGTAGTGCCCGGCTTGCTCCTCGGCCAGTTGTTCGGCGGTGGAATGTCGATAATCCACCTCTACCCCGGATTCCAGTTGGTGCAGTCTTGCGACCGACAGGGGAGCTTCTCCCATATCGATACCGGTGACCAGGGCACCACGTTGGGCCATGGCCTCCGCCAGGATGCCGCCGCCACAGCCTACATCCACCAGCTGTTTGTCGGCGACCGGTGAGTGCTGGTCAATGTAGTTGGCGCGCAGCGGGTTAATGTCATGCAGGGGGCGAAATTCACTGCTGCGATCCCACCAGCGCGAGGCCAGTGCTTCGAATTTGGCGATTTCCTGCGGATCTACATTCATATCCAGGCTCATGATGCGCTCTCCGTTGTGTTGCTGATGCGTTGTTGCCACGCACTCACGCGAGTGGCCAGGGCATCGAGCTTGATACCCTTGAGTTCGCGATTTTCCATGACCATTTCCCCGTCGATCCAGCTGTGACTAACCTGGCTGCCATTGCAGGCGTAAACCAGTTGCGACAGTGGATTATACAGCGGCTGGGTTTCCGGTCCGCTGAGGTCGACGGCGATCAGGTCAGCCTGCTTGCCGACTTCCAGGCTGCCGATCCGATCTTCCAGTCCCATTGCCCTGGCGCCGTTGATGGTAGCCATCGCCAGGGCCTCTGAGGCGGGCAGGGCGGTGGCGTCCAGCGACTGCAATTTGGCCAGCAGGGATGCAGCCTGCATTTCACCGAACAGATTCAGGTCGTTGTTACTGGCGGCGCTGTCAGTGCCCAGGGCGACGTTCACCCCCTTGTCCAGCAGCTTGCTGACCGGGCAGGCCCCGGAGGCCAGCTTCATATTCGATTGTGGGCAGTGCACCACGTGTGCACCGGTGGCGGCCAGCAGGGCGATGTCCTGGTCGCCCAGGTCGGTCATATGCACGCACTGTGTCCTCGGCCCCAGTAATCCGAGGCGTTGCAGTGTGTCCAGGGGGCGTTCCCCGTGTTGCTCCACCGCCTGCAGCACTTCCCCCGCGTTTTCATGCAGGTGAATATGCACCGCCGTATCCAGCTCCGCGGACAGGGTGGCAACCTTGGCCAGGTTGTCCTGCGACACGGTATAGGGTGCATGAGGGCCGAACACGACTGTTATCAGTGAGTTGTGCTTGAAATCGTCCCGTACCGCCAGCCCTTTGCTGATGTACTCGTCCGCGTTGCGTCCCCACACGGTGGGGAAATCGAAAATCGGGAAGGTGATCTGGCAGCGCATGCCCAGGCGATGTGCGGTGGCGGCGGTGATGTTGGGGAAAAAGTACATGTCGCTGAAGGTAGTGGTGCCGGAGCGCATCATTTCGGCGATGGCCAGCTCGGTGCCGTCCTCCACGAACTCCTCACTGACATGGGCGTCCTCGGCGGGCCAGATGTGTTGTTCCAGCCACGGCATCAGGGGCTGGTCGTCGGCGTAGCCGCGCAACAGGCTCATGCCGGCGTGGCCGTGGCAATTCACCAGTCCTGGCAGCACCACCTGCCCCGGCAGTTCGATGACCCGCGCTGCCGCGATGGTCTGCGCCTCCTCCCGTGGCAGCAGTGCGACAATGCGGTCGCCCTGCAGGGCTAGGCTGTGATTTTCCAGCACTACGCCGTGGGGCAGCACCGGCACCACCCAGTCGGGATGGAGCAGGGTGTCAGCGGTCGATGGGGGCGAGCTCATGCTGTATTTTCCTGTCTCTTGAAGTGTCGTTCACTGGGCAAAAACCCG
>CBDTVJ010000073.1:0-12444 GCA_965363655.1 uncultured Halieaceae bacterium
ATCCTGTAACAGACCCGCGTCCTGTGCCGGGCGAATAACATGGTCCATCAGTTCCTCACCAAAACTGACCATCACATCGGAACTCCAGATCACGCGGCGAGCACGACTGTCCTCTTCAGAGGCAAACACCGCACGCAGCAGGGGCCGGCGAGGCACCTCCTTTATCGCCACAAGCAAACCTTCTACGACGTAGTCGGCCGGATTGGTGTAGCCAGACAGTTTCTTCAGGATGTGCGTGTTCACATCCATCATTTCCTCCTTGATGATGGCCACGAGAAGGTCATCCCGACCGGGGAAATAACGGTAGAGCGTGGAGCGTGCAATGCCCGCACTGGCCGCCACCTCTTTCATACCGGTGGCACTGATGCCATCCGCAAGATAGCAACGTTTCGCCGCCGCGAGTATGGTAGCCACAGCTTCAGGCCTGGTTTTAGTCATAGCTCCACCAAGCCCTTCAGTGGGCGGTATAAGAATGAGACATTCTCGGCGAAATGACCGACTGCGTAAAGCAGCTTTAAATACAGGATAATCGTTAATGGCGTACCACCGGGCGACACTGTACCAGAGCGCAGTAACTTGAAAGCGACGGATTATCACCGCAAGCCTATCCGTCTGCTCAACAATATTTTGCGCGGCGCCAACGCGGTTGGACTCGCGCGCATTAATCTCAATGCCGAAAAATTGCTGGCCCGTGCAGAACAAGAGACCGGACTGAAAGATTTCGGGGGAGACGATTTCCTGGAACCCATGCATCTGCTGATCCATTCCCTGGAGCAAGAGGCAGGGCTGAATCCTGTCGGACGCTTTATGAACCAGGCCAATATTCTGCGCCTGCTCAAAGGACGCCTGCAGGCCCAGGCGCTTCTGCAACGACACCCGGAGATACTGGAACGCGAATTCCCCGACCCGGTGGTGGTGGTTGGCCTCGCCCGCTCGGGCACGACGCGACTACACCGCCTGCTGGCATGCGACCCTCATTTCCTGCACCTCAAGTCCTGGGAGAGCGTTTACCCGATACCCTCTGCCGAGTGTTTCACCGCCAGGGACCAGGGCAAGACAGATCCGCGCATAAGCGCACTGGAGAATGGCCTCAAAGCGGTGTTGTACATGAGCCCGCAAATTGCCGCCGTACACCCGCTGGGTACCTTCGAGGTAGAGGAAGAGATCGGCCTCCTACAACACGCCTTCTCTACCCAGATCTTTGAGGTACAGGCCACGATTCCGACATTCGCAGAATGGCTGATGACGCACGAGCAAACTGCCGCCTATGAATACATGCTGACCCTGCTGAAAATAATTGCCTGGTTTCGACAGGACCCGCCGGACAAACCGTGGATACTCAAATCACCGCAGCACATGCAGGATCTCGATGCCCTGCTCAAGGTCTTTCCAAACGCTAAACTGGTGTGCCCTCATCGGGACCCGGTCAAGGTCGTGGGCTCCTCCTGCTCCATGGCCTGGAACGCGATTGTGCGCGACAGTGACAGCGTGACACCGCAGTGGGTGGGTCAGGAGTGGCTGACCAAGACAGAACGCATGCTGCGCAAAAACCTGCGGGTACGGGAGGAGATGGCACCGGCAGAAAACCAGTACGATATCCTGTACGCTGATATCACCGCGGATTGGGAAAAGGCACTGCAGGGGGTTTACGATTTCCTCGGCATGCCCTTTAGCGATGAGGCGCGCACAGCGATGCAGGGCTGGCTGGATAGCAACCGGCAACATCAACACGGCGCCCATAAGTACCAGCTGGCAGACTTTGGCCTGAATGAGGAAGAAGTCGAACGGCGCTTGAGCTTCTATCGCGAGCGCTTCAGTATACCCGCGGAAACCGCCAACCCTCACCTTGCAGTCAGCAACACCTAAAAACACGGAAACCGCAATGAGCATTGAAACAAAAAGTCGCACCGCACTGGGTGAATTAATCGCCTTACTACAGGAAGTGGATGAGCGCTGGTCCGGGCCGGAGTGGAACCTGCATTCCGAGGAGGACATCGTCGGCTCCCACCGCGCCCTGATGCACATTCTGGAAGCCAGCCTGGTAGGTTTCTTCGAGCAGGACGTCAGCCAACCCGACTTTCGGCGCATCACCACAAGCAGTCGCAAACTCACCGGCGACAATGGGGACGCCATCTACTTCGACGCACCGGTCAGTGCCGAGCACGCCTACGTGATTCACGGCAACATGCAGGGAGCGGCTTATTTTTCACTGACTCTCGAAGAGGGAACTGCTGACGGACACATGGCCACCAGTACCGGCGGTGTGCTCAATGACGACGAGTTGGATATCGACAGCAATGGCAATTTCACGCTCTATCTGGGCGGAGAGCCCAGGGATCGGGGCTGGCTGCCGTTGACCACGGAGGCCTCGCGCCTGACCACCCGGCACTATTTCGAACAGGCCACACCGGCCGCGCTGGATCCACAGCTGGAACCGCGCATGCGTATAGAGTGCCTGACAGCGAACACGGCTCCCGCGCCGCCCGATGACAATTCCGTCGCGTCCGGTATCCGCAGGGTCTGCAACGTGATTCGCAGCCGCACCCTGGACATGCCACCGCTGGCCAACAGTGAACCACCGGCCTTTCTCTCCCTCACGCCCAACGAATTTCCACCGCCCCAGCCACCGGGGAAATTCGGCTTTGCCGCGGTCGATGCCCACTATTCCATGGCGCCGTTCTTTATCAACCAGGACGAGGCCCTGGTCATCACCGGGCGCTGGCCCGACTGCCGTTTCGCCAACGTATGCCTGTGGAACCGCTTCCAGCAGACACTGGATTACCGCAGCCGCAGCGTTTCCCTGAATCGTGCACAGACGCAAGTGGAGCAAGACGGCAGCTTCACAATGATTCTGGCGCACGAGGATCCCGGCCTGCCCAACTGGCTGGACACCGAGGGCAAATTATTTGGCCTGGTGTTCTGGCGTTACTTCCTCGTTACAGGCGCAGTAGAGACACCCATGGCAACTGTCGTTAAATTTTCCGAACTGGACGCCTGACATGGGAGGCAAGCTTCCCATGCCCGTGCGATTGCTCAATCTGGCCGGGCGCGGCGCTAATACCGTCGGCATCCACCCCGTCAACCTGGATGCCGACTACCTGTTACGCACCGCGCAAAAGAATACCGGCCTGGATGACTTCGGCGAGGATGACTTTCGCCAGCCGCTGGCACTACTGCTCGATTCCCTGGAAAAGGAGGCAGACCTTTCACTGCTGGGGCGCATGGTCGCCAAGGCGGACCTGCTGCGCACACTGGAGAATCGGCTGGGAATTGTTGCACTGCTAAAACAGCATCCGGAGATTACCGAGCAACCCATTGAGCGCCCCATTTTCGTGGTCGGCCCGCCCCGTTCCGGCACCACCATCTTCCATGACCTTCTGGTGATGGATCCGGACAACCGCATTCCCCTGTCCTGGGAGGCCTCTTACCCCTTGCCACCACCCGAGACGGCCAGCTACCGCAGCGACCCGCGTATTGCCCGCGTACAGGCAGATCTGGACCGCGTTGACCAGCTGCTGCCTGATTTCAAAAAGATGCACCCGATGGGCGCCGAACGGGCACAGGAGTGCGTATCGATCACCAGTCACGATTTCGCCTCCATGATTTACCAGGTGCAGTTCTTTGTGCCCAGCTATGATCGCTGGGTCATGGCGTGCGACATGAAATCCGCACTCAAGTGGCACCGCCGCTTCTTACAGGTCTTACAGTGGCAAGCGCCGGGCAAACGCTGGGCACTTAAATCGCCGCAGCATATGTGGCACCTGGAGCACATACACCGTGAGTACCCCGATGCGCTGTTCGTGCAAACCCACCGCGATCCGGTCAAGACGGTGATCTCCATGAGCAACCTGGCGGCCACTTTACAGAGCCTCGGCAGCGACAAGGCAGACTTGCCACGGATCGCAGCTTACTACGCAGAGGCGCTGGCGGTTGGCTACAACAATACCGTGGCCTACCGAAAATCAGGGAAGCTAGCGGAGGAGCAGGTGGTGGACCTTTATTTCAGTGACTTTATGGCGGACCAGGTAGGTACAGTGCGCCGCGCCTACCAGCACTTTGATATGGATCTCTCTGCAGAGGCCGCCCAATCCATGCAATCCTTTCTCGATGACAACCCGGCGGATAAATTCGGTAAGCACCTGTACCAGTTGGCCGATACCGGCATGGATGAAGACTACCTGCGCGGGCTATTCACCAACTATGAATCTTATTTCGATATACCCCGGGAGCTGCTGTGAAATTCTGGCAAGCCATAACATGGGCTGAAACCGACCAACTTATAGACATCGCACGCTTTGCGGAGGAAATGGGCTTTCACGGCCTGATGAGTGGCGACCATGCGGTCTACCCGGAATCTATCATCCCCGACTACCCCTATTCCGAGAATGGCGTGCCCCCCATGCAAGCGGATGACGAGTACCCTGACCAGACCGCCATCTTCGCAGCGATGGCGGCAGTCACCAGCAAATTACTATTTACCTGCGGCGTGTATGTACTGCCGCTGCGCAACCCCCATGAAGTTGCCCGGGCCGCCGCAACCCTGGCGATATTAAGCAACAGCCGGTTCATACTGGGTGCCGGCGTCGGCTGGATGAAAGAAGAGTTCGACATTTATGGCGTGGACTTTCGCAAGCGCGGCAAGATCACCGATGAAATGATCGAAGTGCTGCACAAGCTGTGGGACGGCGGCATGGTAGAGCACCACGGCGAGCATTTTGATTTCCCCAGGGTGCAATTGAGCCCGGCCCCGGGCGAGCATCCACCCATCTACATTGGCGGCTCCAGCGACATCGCCCTGCGACGGGCGGCCAGGGTGGGCAGTGGTTACATCGGGGCCGGCACCCTGCCAGAACAGGTAAAACCGTTAATACAGCGACTTAAGGCACTGCGCAAGGAATACCATAGGGGTCATCTGCCCTTCGAAGCAATGCTGGGCATCACAGCGGCACCCAGCCTGGATTTGTACCGAGGGTTACAGGATGACGGACTGGACAGCACGGTAGCACCTCCGTTTTTCTACGCACTGGGCAAAAAGAACTCCACCATTGATGAAAAGAAGCGCTTCATGGAATCCTATGCCGAAGGCATTATCCGTCACTTCTAAATTCACCTTTACTCCCTCGACGGAAGTTTCAATTGAGCTTTGAAACCAGTAATGTCCTGAGTTGCCCGCTGGACGGCCTGCCTCTGGTACAGGATGGAAAGCGCCTGCTCTGCGAGAGGGGGCACAGTTTTGATATTGCCCGACAGGGCTACGTCAACCTGTTAGCCGCCAGCGACAAACGCAGCCAGGACCCGGGCGACAGCAAGGATATGGTTAACGCAAGACGTGAATTTCTCGACACGGGGCATTACCTGCCTGTCGCCAACAAGCTGGTCGATTTGTTAAAACCCGTAATCGGCAGCAACTCTGTCATCGTCGATGCCGGCTGCGGTGAGGGGTACTACCTGCAACAATTGCAGGCACAGCTTGAATCCACAGCAGACTGCCAGCCATCGCTCATTGGTTTTGATATCTCAAAATGGGCCGTGCAAGCTGCCTCACGAAGACTGTCCGCCACCTGGCTGGTGGCAAGCAATCGCAATATTCCCGTTGCGGAAAATAGTGCTGACTGTGTGCTCAGCCTGTTCGGGTTTCCTGTTTTCGAATCTTTCAAGCAAGCATTAAAAGAAGGCGGGCGCTTGATCTGTGTTAATGCGGGACCGCGGCACCTGATCGAACTGCGAGAGGTCATCTATCCTGAGGTAAAGCATTCTGAGTCGACTGTTGTACAACAGGCACTGGCAGCAGGTTTCACAGCGGGAGAAACTTCAACCCTGGAGTTCAAGACCGCAGCGCTGCACCGGGAAGAGATCCAGCTTCTTCTCACCATGACGCCACACCTGTTTCGCGCCAGTCACGAGGGCAAAGAGCGGGCGGCGCAACTCGACCAGCTACCTGTCACCGTGGATGTCATTTTTCAGTTTCTACACAAGGTGTAACACAAGGGGTAAATCCCTAGGTCTCATCAGGGACGTTGTACAGCTGCTGGTAGCGCCTGAACAACTGCCTGTCCTTGCTACGCTCTGCATCGACTTCGTATTGGTGCACGCCATGCTTGCCTTTGGGCTTGGCCTCTAAATACGCCTGCATTCGAGCGCGAGCATCATCGCTCAGTGCCATACCAAAATACTGGTAGGTCTGCTCAATGCAGGACATGGGATCATCCATTAGATCCTGATAGCGGGAATCGGCAATATTCACCGCCGGCACCAGGCCCGACTCGCGCTGTTGTATAACCCGTTCCAGGCGCTGCGCCGTCGCGTCCCCCATGATGATATCTTCAAACATCTGCGCATTGAACGCCTGGTCACTGCGCATGGAGTACAGCGTTCCCATCAGGCTGGTGGTGGACGACATGCACTTGAGTGGATCCCTGTGTGTCTGCACGATGCGTGCATCCGGATACACCTGCAGTAATGTATCCAGGTGAACCTGGTGCTCCGGAGCCTTCAACAGCCAGCGCTGGCGAGGGTTCTTCCACTGCAGTATCTGCAGAATGGTTTTGTGGTACTGGTAAACAGGCAGGAAATCAGCCAGGGCACACCAGGCACTGTAACTGGGGGTCTGGTGCAATGAGGCATTGTGGTCACTGATAAAGCATCCCGCCATCAGCAAGCCACACTCGCTGGGAATGTCGCCGCGCATCTCATGCATGCTGGCGAATTCGGGCGCTACACGATTCCACTGGGTGAAAAGCTTGTCGGCCTGCTGGATGCGGGGGTCGCTTGCGTAGCTACTACTCTCTGGAGGAGGACAGGGTTGCAGCGCTTCCCACATCAATGGCACGCCAACCTCAGGGTCCTGCGACAACAACTCGAACAGGATAGAAGTCCCGGAACGGGGCAAGCCGACGATTACCATCGGTGCAACGACCTGCTCTTCCAGGATTTCGGGGTGCCGCTGCAGCACGTCGGTGACTTTCAACCGCGTGCTGAGCCACAGGATAATGTCGCTCCTGGCCATTAGCCGCCCCATCAGGGTCAACTGTGCCTCTTCTTCCAGTGCCTTAACCAGAACACTGAAGGGCTCTCGCCACAGCTCATCCCCGAAATCACTCAGGCCCGTGGTCTTGCAGGCGTGCTGTAAAAGGGAATCTTCGTCCAGCGGCACAACCGCAGGCAGATTGAGGTAACTCCCCTCCCGATTCATGGCGGCCAACCAATCCGGGTGAGGCGGTGCTGTCCACAGGGAGTTCCCAGTATTACTCACGAATACATCCTCATCCGGTTTTCATCAATAGCCAAAGCGCTTGATCACGCCACGCCGGCGCTCGGCAAGTTGCTCTCTACGCTGCACTGCGCTAATCCTGCGCACTCCCGCCGGCAGATAGTCTGCCAGTGCCTCGCGTTTCATTTGCATGCAGGTAGGTGCCGGAACGCTTTGGGCACCTATCCAACGCACGGTAATATAACCCTCTACGTGGCCTGAGGGATCCAACCAGTTCGGTAGCCCCGGGTCTTCGTGCGCTACAAGCAGTAAAAGTTCACCATCGTCCTCCAGTACCGCATGATGACAATTGGTACTACAAAGACGATACCGATAGTCCATGGTTTCCCACCAGCAGTTACCAAACTCAACTGCCCAGTAGTCGGCCTGTGGTGGCACCACTCGCACCACCAATACCTCGTCTTCAGGGACCTGCCAGTAACAGATAAGAGGCTCGCCACCCGGGGTGGCATCGATGGCGTTGTCATCCAGCTGCCGATAGGACAGGAAGTGATTGGGCTGCTGCCTCCATTTATCCAGCATGTCCGCCCAGTAAAACGTGGACTCGCGCACCCACGCCGCCGAATCTGCCAGACCGCGCAGCATCCGCTCGGGTGTCAGGACCGGATTGTGTGCCAGCTCACCCATGCGATCAATGCGCGCCACCATGGGTTCTTCGTTGTCCCAGTCGGCGAAAAACTGCCGCAGGGTGACACGCCAGCTGCCGGGCGTTGTCTTTATCCAGTTGCCACTGTGTTCGTCAGGGCCCAGGTAAATCTCGAAGCTACCGTCTGCGGCCACTTCGATATCGCCATCAATCAAGTTGCCCACCACCGCCCCACCCCAGGGAGTCGCGCCATCTTCCAGCACAGTCACAGCGAAATAGCGGGCATCACCACGGGCGCCAGAGATGCGGTAAGTATTCTCGCCGTTGATCGGTGCCCCTACATACAGCGCGTCGGTATTGTCCCCGCCCTGCTTGCGGATGGGATCAAAGTAATGCAGTAACTCCGGAAAATCCGGGTCATTGTTCTCCAGGTGAAATTGCAGCGCCAGAGACACATTTCTCGCCAGTAATCGCAAGCCCTTGGCCCGATCAATGTCCTGCACCGGGGTGCTGTCGCGAAACACCAGGTCACCGGCACTTTTTAGCTGGTCACAAAACGTATCCCAGCCCTCCTTGAGCTGTTCATCGTTTGGGTTATCTCCTAACATGGTATTATCCGCTTCATTGACTACTATAAAAATATACACTTTTATTATGCTACTCATCCTATAGAAAACAAGAAGGCATGCTGATTGATGATACTGCGGTGCCAGCACCTGCGCAGCGCTGCAATATTGCATGCTCCAAATGGGAATAAGCTATGACAACAAGACCTGCCCAGGTATTGCTTGCCGCCAGTGCCGCGTCCATGTTGCTTGCCTGTGGCAGTGAGGCACCCTTCGAGGACTTCGTGGTGTCAGATCACGCGCGCACTGCGCAACCCCCCAAAGCGCCCTGCGCATCACGCAACCCGCTGCGCAACGCCTTTTTCGGGGACCTGCACGTGCATACATCGTTCTCCAATGACGCCTGGTCTTTCGGTGTGCGCGCCACGCCAGAAGACGCCTATCGCTATGCCTTCGGTGAAGGCAATATCACCCTGCCGGTGAATCGCGGTGACCAAGCCAATACGCGCCAGGTCAGTATCGACCGCCCACTGGACTTTATGGCAGTCACAGATCACGCGGAGTTTCTCGGCGAACAAACCCTGTGCACGGACCCAAAGAGCGAGGTCGCCGAGGCGGATTTCTGCCAGGCCTTCAAGGAAGGCGAAGGCCGTAACCCCAGTCTGTTGTTGAAAATCTTCAGCCCCGCGCCAACGCGCGATAAAGACGTCTGTGGCAAGGACGGCAAACGCTGTGCCGCAGCGGCACTGCTACCGTGGCACCGCACAATCAACGCGGCCGAGCAGTGGTATGACAACAGCGCCGACTGCGAACGCACGACATTTATCGCCTTCGAGTACAGCTCTCATCGTCTGGGCAGCAACCTGCATCGCAATGTGATTTTTCGCAACACCGTGGTGCCAAAGCGGCCCATCAGCTTCCTCGACGCAAATCGGGAATGGCGTCTATGGGAAATCCTGGACCAGGAATGTCTCAGCAGCGACACCGGCTGTGATGCACTGGCTATTCCCCACAATTCCAATATCAGTAACGGCAGGATGTTCTCGGTAGATTATGCCGGCACCTCCTCCACCGCAGAACAGGTCGCCCGCGCAACCCTGCGCATGAAAGTAGAGCCCATTATTGAAATCATGCAGCACAAAGGTGATTCCGAATGTCGCAACGGCCTGGCGGGCGTATTGGGAGCTGTCGATGAACTGTGCGACTTTGAAAAGTTTGAAAACCTGGCGTTTACCGCTATTACCGGCAAACCGGATGTGGATGACTGCTACGCTGGCCCGCTGGCCGACTACGTCCCCCACAAAGGCCCCAACTGCCTGACCCGCAACAACTATGTGCGCTACGCCCTGATCGAGGGCTTGAAAGAAGAACAGCGTATCGGCGTCAACCCGTTCAAATTCGGCATCAGTGCATCGACGGACACACACAATGCCACCGGTGGCGGCGTGGCGGAGAAGACTTACCCCGGCCATCTTGGCTGGGGTGATGGCACAGCCGAGCGCAGGGTGACCTATGCCACAGAAGTCCCCGGCAACAGCAGCAACAACCCGGGCGGCCTGATCGGCGTATGGGCACCGGAGAACAGCCGTGAGGCAATATTTGACAGTATTCGCAACAAGGAGGTGTTTGGTACCAGCGGCCCCCGCATCAAACCGCGATTTTTCGGGGGCTGGGATTACGACATGAACCTGTGTGCCGATCCAGACCTGCTGGCCAAGGCCTACGCCGGGGGCGTCCCTATGGGCGGCGATTTGCCCGCAGCTACAGGCACTGCACCCAGGTTCCTCGCCATGGCGATGAGTGACCCCGGCATTACCAATGCGCCGGGCATGCCGCTGCAGCGACTGCAGGTGGTCAAGGGTTGGTACGACGAGCAGGGAGACCACCACCAGAAAGTCTTTGATGTGGCCGGGGACGGGGACAATGGCGCCACGGTCAACCTCGACAACTGCGCAACACAAGGCAGCGGGTTCGAGCAGCTCTGTACGGTATGGAGTGACCCGGAATTTGCAGCCAAACAGCGCGCCGTCTATTACCTGCGTGCGGTGGAAAACCCCAGCTGCCGCTACTCGACCTGGCAGTGCAACGCCATGCCCTCATCGGAGCGGCCGCCACACTGCAGCGACCCGATAGTCCCCAAGATTATTCATGAGCGGGCCTGGAGCTCGCCCATCTGGTACACACCGGCGGGCTGAGGGTTCTCCCAGGGTTAAATAGGGTCCCGATCCAAACCTGTCATTACGCGGCGCGCAATTGCTCAACCATCAACTGCACCGAGCGCTGCCCTCGAAATTCATTCACATCCAGGCGATAAGCAATCTCCACCTGTGCCACCGATTCATCAGGCCACTGCTGCGGATCAATATTGAAACAAATCGCGTCGACCACGGCGTCGCTATGCAGGGGGCTCAACACCATCTTCAGATGCTTCTCTCCCACCAGCCGTTGACTCACAATATTGAAGTGACCATCGAAGACGGGCTCAGGAAAGTGCTGTCCCCACGGCCCGGCGAAACGCAATGTTGTAGCCAGCTCCAGCTCAAAGTCACCAGCGGCCAATTCCCCATCAGATTCGATCATCGCCTGCAGGTTTACATCCTGCGCGTGTCGCTCTACTTCCGCCACGAAAGCCGCAGCGAAATCGTCATAAGCATCACGGGACATAGTCAGCCCCGCTGCCATGGCGTGGCCACCGAAACGGCTTACCAGGCCGGGGTGGCGCGTGGCGACCCCATCGAGAATGTCGCGGATATGGATACCGGGTATAGAGCGGGCCGAGCCCTTGATCTGCCCCTCATCACCATCGGCGAAAACGATGGTGGGCCGGTGCAGTCGGTCCTTGATGCGCGATGCCAGGATGCCAATCACGCCCTGGTGCCAATCTCCCTGGTACAGGGTCATGGCCACAGGCGCCTCCTCCGGTTCCTCGATTGGCAGCTTTGCAAGTATTTGCAAAGCATCGTCCTGCATGCCCTGCTCTATGACCCGGCGATCCTGGTTCAGCTGATGCAGTCGATTGGCCTGCACCCGCGCCTGCCCGGGGTCATCGCATAACAGGCACTCGATACCAATGGACATATCTTCCAGGCGACCGGCGGCGTTGATGCGCGGGCCAACCGCGAAACCCAGGTCGGAGGCGACCACGGTATGGCGCTGTCGCGAAGCCACTTCCAGCAGGGCCAGGATGCCCGCCCTCGCCCGCCCGGCGCGAATGCGCCTTAGCCCGGCCTCCACCAGAATACGGTTGTTGCGATCGAGGGGTACCACATCAGCGACCGTACCCAATGCCACCAGGTCCAGGTAATTCCCCAGATTGACTGCGGGATGATTATCGAACCAACCGCGTTCACGCAGCTCAGCCCGCAACGCCATCATGATGTAAAAAATGACTCCGACACCCGCCAGGTTCTTGCTGGGAAACTGGCAGTCGGGTTGATTGGGATTCACGATGACATCCGCTGCCGGGAGTTCTCTTCCGGCGAGATGGTGGTCGGTGATCAGGGTGGTGATACCCAATTCCCTGGCAGCGGCCACCCCCTCCAGACTGGAAATACCGTTATCAACGGTTACCAGCAAATCGGGTTTGTTGGTGGCGGCCAGGGCCACGATCTCGGGCGTCAGGCCATAGCCATATTCGAATCGGTTGGGCACCAGGTAAGCCACCTGCTGCGCACCGAATGCCCTGAGCGCGGCGACCGCAAGAGTGGTACTGGTCGCACCATCGGCGTCAAAGTCGCCTACTATGAGGATCGATCGATTCTCAGCAAGGGCATCTGCCAGCAGGCCGGCAGCGCGGTCGGCGTTCAGTAATTGGCCGGGGGGTAGCAGTTGCCCAAGCCCAAGGTCCAACTGCTGCGGCGATTGGATACCGCGGCCAAGGTATACGCGAGCCAGCAAGGGGTGAATACCCGCAGCGGCTAATTGCCCCTCATTGGTCTCGGGGCGCCGGCGAATTAATTTTTGCATGGGCTGCTGGTGACTCAGGCGTTGATGTTTGCCGCCATAAAGGCCTGCACCACTGA